>QEXY01000168.1 GCA_003130875.1 Ardenticatenia bacterium | reverse complement strand
CTCATTCAGCCCGGATGATTCGCCTCACTCGACCGCATATGGGGGTGGGGGCGGAGAACCAACCGCCGCTGGCGGTACCGCAGCGTTTGGGTCATTGCGGCGACGAGCAGATCTCCCTTTTCCCTCCGGTGTTGCCGGATGGCATTGCTGCCGATCTGCCCCTCATCTGTGACCCAGAGGCTGTTGACGATCTATTGGCCCATTGCAGTCGCCCCTGCAATTGGGAAACAATGGCTATCCGGTAACTATCTTTTGTGGTATACTTTTCTTAGATGATTTTGAGAAAATGGCAGTAATGTGGAACGGACGGAGAAAAGGAGGGAGCAAATGAATCGGACAAGCGGCTGGCGCTGGATTGTATCGTTCTTAATCATAGTAATCGGCCTGCTCGGCGGTGATGGACGTATGTCGGCTCTAGCCCAGGTGACAACACCCTCTCCCACGTTCACTGTGACGTCCTATCCTACGTACACGCCCTACCCGACCTATACGCCTTATCCCACTTATACGCCGTATCCGACATACACACCCTACCCTACCAATACACCTTATCCCACATATACACCTTATCCTACGTACACGGTTTATGTGACACCGACACCCAGCGCCACGCCTACTGCGACGCCCACTGCCACGCCGACCCCAACTCTGGCGCTTCCACTGGTTACTGCTTTGGTCGACCTGAACGTTCGCAGCGGTCCAGGTGTCGAATATCCGCGTATTGGTGCACTGCTGAAGGGCGAGACAGCACAGGTGACCGGACGCAGTCCGGATGCCCTATGGTGGCAGATCGTCTATCCGATCGGATCCCCTGAGGGGCGAGGTTGGATATCCGCCAGACCGCAATATTCCAGCGCGATAAACGTGGAAAATGTCCCGGTCGTTTTGCCTCCACCTCCGCCGCCTACTGCCACCTTCACGCCCACCTCTACGCCGACGCCACAGCTGGAGCCGCCGGTCATCTTCAGCTTTTGGGCAGATCGCTATGTGATCAACCGCGGCGAAAAAGTGACGCTGTACTGGGATTTGGCGAATGCTGAGGCCGCTTATTTGCGCTACGACGGCAAGGAGAAAGGGGTGGTGGCACCCGGCAGCATCACCCTGTCACCCGAAAAGACGACCGTTTATACGCTGCGTGCTTACAATGCTGCCGGCGAAACGATCCGCCAGCTCATTATCACTGTTGTCACCCCGGGTCCTTCTGAGACCGTCCTGGATTTGCTCGCTGCTGCTCCCTCCGCGCTATGGACGAGCAACCTGGGCGGCACAGTACTGATATGGGGTGTTCTGGACGAGGTAGCCGGATATGCCATCTGGCGAGAGAATCCGGAGCTGGAGGATGGCAGCCGGCCCGCGCGTGTGCTTGAGACGCGGCCGAGAGCTGCGCCCAACGGGGATATTGCGGGTCAATTTTGGTTGCCTCAACCTATTCGGACGGGAGATCGCTTCCGAGCGCAGGTAGGATTCCTGGCCGGCGGCCTCGGTAATGTACGTTTCGTGGTCGCCGCGGGCAATGCACTGCCCAATGCCACTATATTGGCCGCCGTGGCGGACAGCGCCGGCGACGGCACACTGCGCACGATCGACATCGATCTGAGCGGGGTAGCAGACAGCAACTTCCTCTGGATCGGGGTGCTGGCAGATGAACCCGGCGGAGGGAAAGGAGCAGTGTGGATCAACCCGCGCATCGAAAGATAAAGCACGGCAGAGCGACGCGCAGCAAGGCACTGGCCGAGATTATCGCGTTGGACTAGCGACCGAGATAGATGCTTCATCGGATTGGCACGAGCGTAATGCGCTCCAGCATCGCGGCAATCTCTTTCTCGGACAGCGCACACGGCACAAACGAGGTGACGTTGGCCACTGCTGCCGCCATTCCATAGCGGAAACACTCTTCCGGCGGCCAACCGCGCAGCAGCGCGCTGATCAAAGCAGCTGTCATTGCGTCTCCCGAACCCATCGGGTTGACCACCTGAACTTGAGGGGGTCGCGCCATCCAGCGTTTTTCCTGTGTGGCGAACAAGGCGCCTTCCTCGCCCAAGGTGATGACTGCCCAGCGAGCGCCTGCTTGCAATAGCGTATCCAGAGCTTCCATTTGCCCCGTGCGTGTGTCCAGCGGGCGGCCCAGATATTCGGCCACTTCCTTGCGATTCGCTTTGACGATGGTCGGTCGGGCGGGCAAGCCCAGGCGCAATGCCTCACCGTAAGTGTCCAGCAGAGTGGGGAGGCCACGCGCTGCTGCGGCGTGGAGGAATTCCGGCACCAGCGCGGCGCCTTCTTTCCCTGGAGCGCTGCCGCAAATGCACATCGCGGTGGCTTCTTCGAGCGCCTGCACAAACGTGGTGCGTACCACAGCGAGATCCTCAGGTGTGAGCACCGGCGGTGGCGTGAAATAGCCGCGCTGTTCATAATGCTGATCGACGATCGTGATGGACACGCGCGTTTCGCCGCTGATCCATGCGATGACAGCCTCTAGGCCATCCGCCTCCATCAGCGCGGCATGGTGACGGCCCGACCATCCCCCCAGCAGTGTGAAAGCGCGGGCAGGCTGCTCCATGCCCTTGAGCGCGCGGGCGACATTGGTGCCCTTACCGCCGGCCACATGGGTGACGTGCTTGACCTCGGTACGATACACTGGCCTCATCTCATCCACGAAGAAAGAGGTATCTACTAACGGGTTCAATGTCACGCATAGGATCATGGTGAGTTGTTTTTCACTCCGTTCCACTTTGCTTCTGCAGAGGCTTCACGCTACAATCTGCCCGATTTTACCGCAAGGGACTTTCGATCGCGACTATGTGGATCATCGTGCTTTTCTTCGCCATCGGCATCCTGTTGGGTCGCCTGCTGCGCGCTCATTCATCGCTGATCCGCCTGGCAGACCAGCTGGCAATGGTGAGCATCCTGTTCCTCTTGTTCGTGTTGGGTCTCTCGGTGGGTCTTAACCAAGAGGCATTGGCGCACTTCGGGACGTTGGGATTGCAAGCTGCCATTTTGACATCAGGCGCGATCATCGGCAGTGTGGCCGCTGTCCAGCTGCTCAGCTTGTCAACGAGAAGGAAACGATGAAGAGCAGCCTCATCATTCTGGTATGCTTTGTAGCGGGCATCCTGACAGGTCGGCTGGCGCCTTTGCCTTCCCCGTTGGAGCTGGATCGATACACTCTCTACCTCCTGTGTGCTCTCCTGTTGTTTGTTGGTGTCAGCGTGGGGGGCGATCATCACCTCTGGCAGACCATACGGCAGCGGGACAACCTTCGTCTGGCGCTGCTGCCTTTGCTGGTGATAATCGGGACGCTGTTCGGCGTTGCTGCCGTCTCCCCGGTGTTGCCCACACTCCCATTGCGAGATGCGTTAGCAGTGGGTGCCGGGTTCGGCTACTACAGCCTCTCTAGCGTGCTCCTCACCCAGACGCGCGGCGAGACGTTAGGAGTGGTTGCATTGCTTGCCAATCTCATGCGTGAGATCGCTACGTTGGTGCTCGCCCCCCTGCTGGTGCGTCTTTTCGGCAAATTGGCGCCAATTGCCTCTGGCGGCGCCACCGCTATGGACTCCACCTTGCCGATCATCGTGCGCTTCTCCGGCAAGGAGTATTCCATTGCCGCTCTGTTCAGCGGCATCGTACTCACCACAGCTGTGCCCTTCTTGATTTTGATCATCCTCTCAATGTGAGGATAACAGAGTTCAGACGTAGGCAGGCAAGGCTATGCCTCACATCGCTCACTTGACAGGTGACGTTCTGTCACGTGCGCCCCGATCTTTCAACTCTCCACGATAAACTCGCCTGAGGCGCGCAAATTGCCTTCCACATAAATTTCGACGCGATAACGTCCGGGTAATAGCCCGAACGGCGTGTGCTGTACCGGTGTTCTGACCGCCAGATAGTCACAGCGGCCGCTCGCGCCGTTATGCCAGGTCAGGATCTGGTGGTAGAACGGTCGTTCCACCCCATTGTAGTAAACCTTGAGCACCACCTGTTCACCCTCGACCATATCCTGATAGTCAAACAACACGTTCACCTGCTCGGTATTCGCGGGAAAGTGATCGCTGATCCAATATTGGGTCACTTTGCCGGCACGTTCAACCATAGGTACCCCAAAGGCGAGATGGGTGATTTGAGCACGGGTACTGCCAGGATAAGGCTTGCCGCGGTACTGCAACGAGACGAACGCTTCCTTGAGCAACAGGGTGCTCTCCGGCAAGCCGGGATGCGGACGCACGACCTGCAGGCGTTCCGAATTGCGGATCATCTGACGGAAATAGTATGCGTCGGAACTGAGCGGGTGTGCTGCGGCGTGCTCAATTGCTCTGCGGATTTCTGCTAACCCTTCCTGGGGGTTGCCCATTCCCATCAGAATCTCGCCCAACACCAGACGTGCCCCAAATTGCTTCACCGGGGACAGTTCGATGACCCGCTGGACCGCTTCGAGCGCCGGTTCAGGTTCGCCCAGGAGATAGAGTGCCCAGCCGAGATTCCAATAGGTATGATAGCTGTCGGGCTGGAGCTCCAGGGCGCGTCGATAATCGGCCACCGCCTGGCGGAACGAGGCATCCCGCACCGTCGCATCGCCCTCGCCGAACAACAATGCCTCTCCCTTGACGGTATAGGCGTCGCCGCGCGTGACATAGGCTGCGGTATAGTCGGGTCGCAGCGCAATCGCGCGACTCAGATAGGCGATGGCTTCATCCGCTTTCTCAGGTGCCACACCGTGTTGGGATTGGATCTCTTCCTGAAGAGCATATATCGCTTTGATGTGCCCAGCCACATAAGCCTCTAGAGCCTGCGGCGCAACGTGGGGGATGGGCTGTATCGCCGTCAACACCGTCCACACGAGGATGAAGCTCAGGTTAGCACTGCCCAGTGCCAGAAACCCCCACTTCAGATAACGTTCCACGGTCAAAGCGAGCCCATAAAGGAAGAGAGTTACAGCCACCAAGGTGATGATCGTCTGATAGGCATTGCCCTTCTGCCCCCAGGCACGCCCCAGTTCCATCTGGACGGACTGATGCTCGCTGGCCAGCATCTGGGGTGCCACCACCTGCTCATACCAGTAACGGTTCAAGTCCGGCCATAACCCCGTCACTACATCGAAGTAGGGTGAGGTGAACAGATTGCTTTGGTCGGTGAGCAGTTTGGAAGTACTTGCGAGGCGTTGTAACTCTTGAAGATACCATGCGGACCGATCTGGATCCTCCTCTGTGCTTGCAAGCAACTTGGCGCTCAATGCCAGACGCTGCTGCGACCACCATAGACGGACCACTTGCAAGTCATATCCGACTTCAAACAAATCGCTTACATTGCTCTGGAGCGTACGCAGCGCTTGCGCCTGGGCCTCCCGATTGGCCTGGCTGGCACGTATGTTGGCGTCTGTCTGTAATGCCGCTACGATGGTCGCAAAGACGGCCACCCCAGCGGTGAGCATGATGATGAGGTGGTTGAGGTTCCAAGTGAAGCGAGTGTCACGGCTTTTCACATCGGAATGACACGTCGGTGCTGCATCCTCATCGATTGGGTCGTGCGCTTCTGCCATGGCCTAGACCCCTCATATCGCGTATTGAATGACCTATATGGGATAACCCACCAACGCCCTCGACTCCTAGCCGGCGCGTTCGGCCAGCTCGATCAGCGCCGCCACTAAAGTGCCCAGACTAAATGTCACCACTCCCATCGCCGCTAAAAAGTACTTGCGCCGGCTCTCCGACAGAGTGGCTCCGGTGTAGAAAAAGATGGACAAGCTCAGCAGCACAGCGGTGAGGGTCAGTCGTTGTGCAATAAGCGACGCACGGTCCGATTCGCGGAAATGGGCTTCGTAGTCCAGGTCTTCCAGGGTGGTCGCTTCTGCCAGATTCGTCTCCGTGAAGCGCGTGCGTTCGAAGCTTTGCTCTGCCGCACTCTCGGCACGATGCAGATAGTCTTGATCGACCAGGTCCAGCGCGGCCAGCGCCATATTTGCGTGGAAAAGGCGCTCACCCTCCAGAGAGGAGGTATAAGTTTTCTCTTTGGAATCGGCAAGCGCTCTATCCAGCAGCTCCATCGTGCCCAAATGCAGACGATAAGAGACGAACGCGCCAAGATTCTGATACAAGCTCGCATCGATGCCACTCCGATAGTGGCTGAGACGGATCAACACATGGGTGCCATCGTTGCGAGCACTTGCCGCATCGTCCGTTGCGACGCTGGCCCGCCAGGCTACCAGTGCTCCTACTAATGTAGATAGAGCGATCAGGACGGCGATAATGTTGCGGAAACGCTGTCCACTCTCCATCTCCTCATATGTGAATAGCGTGTTGCCCAATTGGATACGATCGCCTACCCGTAAGCGATGGCTCGCGGTCAGGAGGTTATCATTGACATAGGTGCCGTTTGCCGAGCCGAGATCGCGGATGACCCAGGCATTTGCGCCATGGGCTTTTGAAACGCAGGTGATTTCGGCATGCCGACGTGAGACCAGCGGATCATCAATCGGGATGGTGCGTGCCTGTTCGCGTCCTAGATGGATCACCTCGGCGTCCAGTGGGTACTCTGCTCGCTCACCGGTATGTTTCACCAGTTTCATTCTCGGTTGCATATGGGCTCCCCCTACCCAGCACGTCGTCGTGCATTCTCCGTGATCGGAGCTTTCAGCGAGATAATCCTGGCACATATGTATCATATGCTGCCAGGATTTCCTCGGGCGTGGCGGTGCCGGTGGTGCGCAATTTGCGGACGGTCACCGCGGCGGCCAAAGAGGCCAACCAACCCGCTTCCCACGGGCTTGCCCCTGCTGCCAGCCCAGTGGTCAGTGCAGCCAGGAAGGTGTCGCCAGCACCCACTGTATCGATGGGCGGCGCAACTGGCATAGCTGGGATATGGGCGTATCCTTCTGCCGCGCACAACCACGCACCTCGTTCCCCGCAGGTGATGTAAACAGGCCGGCCCGTATTTGCCTGAGCACGCAATCCGGCCGCGACGAGCTGCTGCTCCGTCACCTCGTCCGGTCGTTGCCCGGGAAACCACATCTGGGTCGCCTCTACAGAGTTGGGTTTGATCACCATTCTCTCAAATTGGGCGATGTTCGCGCGCGAATCCGCAGCGAAGACCACCCGAGGATGGGTTTCAGCCAGCTGGTTGAGTGCTTTCACCACCCGTTCCGGTACAACGCCCACCGGTTGGTAGTCAGCGATGATGAGCGCATCCAGACTTGACAGGCGGCTGACGATTTGTTCCAACATCGCATCCAGGATGACATCTGGCAGGGGATGGATGTTGACAAAGTCCACGCGAGCATCCTCTTGCTGATTGTCATAGCCCATCAGGATCATTTTACCGTAAAAAGGGGTCATCCAGTTCGTTGCATGGGTCAGCGTCGCTTCCAGACGCAAACCGGCGGCGCTCAGCACTTGACGCAGCAGCAGGCCGCGCCAATCCTCACCCAACACGGTGAAAGCCCACGCCTCCCGTGGTTGCAGCGCGGCCACATTCACTGCTACGTTGGCGCAACCGCCTGCCGAGTACGTCTCCCGCACAACGGGGCGGTTATACAGGGGCGCCTCACGCGAGAGCTGGGCACGCATCATGTCCACATACCAGTAACCATCTAGAGTGAAATCGCCCACGATGCCAATGCGCACATCGCGGATTGCCGTCAGGATCTCCTTCAGACGGGTACGGCTCAGCACAGAGGTGCTTCCTTCGCGCGCTCGGTCTTGGTGATGCACGGTATTCTGACCTCCTCTTCGTCGTGGATCAGGCGGCTGAGATGTGATATGCAGCTTTCGAGCCCATAGCATATCACCAAATAAAGCGGTTTGCCAGTAGATCTTGTGTGGCAGTGCACTTCAATTTGAGAGCGGGTTGAAGCGGTGAACTAGAGTTACGAGGATTGTCCGAGCCGCGACCGCCAAGGACAGTGTAGGGACGACCGACCGATCGTCCTTACCGACGCGCGTGGCTTGATTTGAACTCCCACCCTTTCCCGAGATGAAATGCACCCTTGTGCGGCGCAGTATGAGACTTTGAGCAGCACACAAGGCATGATACCATGGTGGCGTCCGTCAGTCGGCGTGAGACACGTTATGCCCATTATGCAGTGCCAGAGGTGTTGCCAGAATGGGTCAAGGCGAACGAGAAATTCGTGTGTGCATAAACGGTGTCTGGCACTCCTTTCAGGTGAGCCACCAGACTATGCTTTTGGAGCTGTTGCGTGACCGCCTGCATCTCACCGGCACCAAGAACGGTTGCAATCAGGGGCATTGTGGCGCCTGCACTGTCCTTGTGAATGGCCACGCCGAACGTGCATGCGTCTATCCAGCGGAGCGTGCCCATGGCCGCCAAGTTGAGACCATCGAAGGACTAGCACGCGATGGGCAGCTCCATCCTCTGCAGCGTGCCTTCGCCGAGCACGGGGCGGTGCAGTGTGGCTTCTGCACACCTGGGCTGATCATGGCTGCCAAGGCGTTGCTCGACCGTTTTCCCGATCCCGACGAAGTGCAGATCAAGAAAGCTCTGCGCCACAATCTGTGCCGTTGCACCGGCTATGTCAAGATTATCGCGGCTGTGCAGGCAGCCGCACGTGCGTTGCGCGGTGATACTCCGCCCGAAACGTCTCTCGGACAATCTGAGAGCGTCATAGGGGGGCGCAGTGTACGTCCGGATGCCTGGGACAAGGTGACTGGACGTACACTCTTCACCGCCGACCTCCGCGTTGAAGGCATGTTGTATGGAGCTGCACTGCGCAGTGCCTTCCCGCATGCGCGCTTGCTGCGCGTGGATGTCCAGCGTGCACGGCGGATGCCCGGGGTCGCGGCTGTGCTCACTGCGGCAGATGTGCCAGGCGAAAAATGCCACGGGCTGGTGCAGAAGGATTGGCCGGTGTTGGCATGGGATAAGGTGCGTTATGTAGGAGATGCCATTGCCATTGTGGCAGCAGAGACACCGCAGCAGGCGCGTGCTGCCCTGGAAGCGATTGAGGTCGAGTATGAACCGCTGCCGGTCGTGACCTCCGCCGAGCAAGCGCTGCAACCCGATGCCCCGCGCATCCATGCAGATGGCAACTTATTGGCGCATATCCAGGTGAACAAGGGGGATGTCGATGTTGCTTTCGCTCAGTGTGATCTGATCATCGAGCACACTTATCATACCCCGATGAGCGAGCACGCCTTTTTGGAGCCCGAGGCGTCGCTGGCAGTGCCGCATCCTGAGGATGGCAGCCTGACCGTATATGTGGGTTCACAAATCCCGTTTGCCGACCGAGCGCAGATCGCCGCGAGCCTGGCGATTCCGGAAGAGAAAGTGCGCGTCGTCCACATGCCCACCGGCGGAGCATTTGGCGGCAAAGAGGACATCTGCACCCAGATTCATGCCGCTTTGCTGGCGTGGGTCACCCAGCGGCCAGTGATGATGGTGCTCAGCCGTTCCGAGTCTATCCGGGTGCATCCCAAGCGGCATGCCACCATCATCACAATGAAATCGGGGGTGACGCGTGATGGTCGTATCCTGGCACACCAGATCCGCATTCTCGGGGATACTGGCGCCTATGCCTCGCTGGGTGTGCCGGTGATGACCCGCGCTGCTACCCATGCCGCCGGCCCTTACGACATCCCGAATGTGCGCGTCGATTGTTATGCAGTGTATACCAACAATCCTCCAGCTGGTGCATTTCGCGGTTTCGGGGTCACCCAGGTGCATTTTGCCGCCGAATCCCAGATGGACATCATCGCCGAGGCAGTGGGAATCTCACCCACCGAGCTGCGCCGACGCCACGCGTTGCGCGTGGGCGCCAGCACGATCACAGGACAACGTCTGCACGAGAGTGTGGGATTGCTGGAGTGCTTGGAAAAAGTCGAAGAGAGGTTGCGTGCGCTGGAAGCAACAGAAGAGCAACAGACGGCAAAAAGCCTCGAAGTGGGTCGCTATAAACGTGCTTGGGGACTCGCGCTGGCTTATAAGAACGTGGGGTTGGGAAATGGTCTGGAGGATGCCGCCGGCGCCACGGTCGAAGCATGCCCGGACGGCACTCTGATAGCACGCGTGGGAGCTGCCGAGATCGGCCAGGGCATGGTAGCGGTGTTAAGCCAGATCGTGGCCGAGGAATTTGGCATCACCCCGGAACGCGTCACGGTGATATCGGGTGACACGGCCCAGTGTCTAGATGGTGGCGCCACGACCGCGTCACGCCAAACCTTCGTCACCGGCAATGCCGTGCGTTATGCTGCAAAGCGTCTCAAGCAGGCGTTAGCGCTGACGGCGGCGGAGCATCTGGGTATCCCACCAGAGGCAGTGATCTTCCGAGGCGGAATGCTATCCAAACCAAATGGTGAGCTTGCTCTATCTCTGGGCGAGGTGGTGCAACTGGCACGCCGCGAGGGGCGGGCCACAAGCGTCGATTATGTTTACACTGCACCTCCGACCGTGCCACTGGGCCAGGCAGGTGATAGTCACTTCGCTTTCGGTTATGCTGCTCAGGCCGTGGAGGTGGAAGTGGACACTATGACCGGACGCGTTCAGGTGCGGCGTGTCATCGCCGCCCACGATGTCGGGCGTGCTCTCAACCTCACCACGGTGGAGGGGCAAATCGAAGGTGGCATTATGATGGGCATCGGGTACGCGCTGACAGAGCGTTTTGTGGTGGAAGATGGCTATGTGCGCAGTGACACACTGGCACGCTATCGCATCCCAGACATTTCTATGACACCCGTAATCCATAACATCATCGTGGAGCACCCGGTCAGCGCCGGGCCATATGGCGCCAAAGGGGCCGGCGAGCTGCCGTGTATTCCAACCGCGCCTGCCATTGCCAATGCGGTCTATCGCGCGGTAGGCGTGCGTGCGTTTCGCCTACCCATTGATGCGCATGCTCTACGTGAAGCAATTGTCTCAGGTTGTCGTACAATATAGAGGTGGGATATCCCCGGTAGCTCGAATGGGTCGTGCGAGAGACTCCACAGGCAAGTCCATCTCCGTCGCCCAACGTCGCCTGCTCGGTATCTTCGCGCATCCTGACGATGAGTCCTTTGGAGCAGGAGGGACGTTGGCAAAATATGCGCGCAGCGGGGTCGAAGTGCACGTGTGCACGGTGACCGACGGCGCGGGCGGCACCTATGACCCTGACTTGCTAAAGACAAGCGGTGCGACCACCCTGGCGGAGCTGCGACGTCGCGAGCTAGAGTGCGCTTGCCGTGTGCTCGGAGCGCAATTGTGGATGTTGCATTATCGTGACAGCGGCATGCCGGGCAGCCCGGATAATTTTCATCCTGCCAGCTTGTTTCAAGCTCCAATGGACGAGGTGGTCGCCGAAATGGTGCGCGTGATCCGCAAGGTCCGTCCGCATGTCGTCATCACCCACGAGTTTTCCGGCGGTTACAACCATCCAGATCACGTGAAAACCAGCCAGGCAGTGTACCGCGCCTTCCAGCTGGCTAGTGATGGAACCTATTGCTCCTCTTCGCAGACTTACGATGTTTGGCAGCCCGCGCGTCTCTATCATCTGGTAGTGCCACGGTCAACCATTCGCTGGTTTGCCGTACTGTTGTGGTTGCGCGGCAAGGATCCGCGTCGTTTCGGCGCCAATAGCGACATCGACCTGACACGTCTGGGTGTGCCAGATCGGCAAATCCATGTACGGCTGCAGCTGGACAAATATTTGGAGATCAAGCAACAAGCCAGTGCATGCCATCACAGCCAGGGGGGTGGCACGATGCACTGGCCTTCGTTTCTGGGCCGGCGCGCGATGGCCTCTGAACACTTTATTCAAGTACTCCCGCCCGGCGCGCGACGGCATCGCGATCTCTTCGAAGGAATGGAGGAGGTGCCATGAAACGCGAAATCTTGTTCGAACAGCGTGTAGGTGAGGATCGGGTCATTCGCATCGTGCAGGGTGACCTGACCGAGGAACAGGTGGACGCGATCGTCAATGCCGCTAATGAACATTTGCAACATGGAGGTGGTGTGGCCGGTGCTATTGTGCGCAAGGGCGGCCAAGTCATTCAGGAGGAAAGTGATCGCTGGGTGCGTGAACATGGTTCTGTGCGCACCGGAACCGCGGCCATCACAGGGGCCGGGGCGTTGCCCTGTCGTTACGTCATTCACACCGTCGGCCCGGTCTGGCATGGTGGTGGTCAGGGCGAAGAGGCCCTCCTGGCCAGTGCTGTGCGCAGTGCGCTTGACATGGCAGTGCGCCATCAGCTGAGCAGTGTGTCGCTGCCCGCGATTTCTTCCGGAATCTTCGGTTTTCCCAAAGCGCGTTGCGCCGAGATCATCTTGCAAGAGGTGTATGATCACCTCTCCAGCCGTCCGGATAGCACACTACGTGAGATCAACCTGTGCAACATCGACAGCGAGACCAGCCAGATCCTCCTTGAAGAGGCACGGAGGCGATGGGGTGGTGAGAAAAAACAGAACGCGGATGAGAAGTGATACTTCTCTTTATAAAAGCGAAGCGGGGGAGGATGGGTTGGCCTGCACCGATGCTTTCTCACGGCGGGCGTTGGCAGGCAGCAACACGACGCCGAGAGGGTTGATGGCCAACGTGACCAGCTCACCTGGTTGCACGTGAAGTGCTTCGATTGTGCTGAGATGAAACGTGAGCGGTTTGCCCTGCGCCGGTTGTAGCTGAATACGATAGTGTTCGCCACGAAACAATCGGGATATCAACCGACCGCTCACCAGGGTGTGTCTCGGCAGGGTGGAATAAGCCTCTGTTGTCGATGTCATCAGAAGTGCTGCCTCTGGACGGATGAGCACGGTCACCGCATCTCCGGGGCGGAAGCCATCGACTACAGAGTGCAACACACCCCACTCACACGCCACCGCATCGGTTGACAGAACTTGACCAGGGGACAAATTGGTCATACCTAGGAAACGGGCCACGAATTCGCTTGCCGGTCGGCGGTAGATCTCCTCGGGTGTGCCGATTTGTTCGATCTGGCCGAGATTCATTATGATGGCACGGTCCGCAACAGAGAACGCCTCGAGTTGATCGTGTGTGACGTAGAGCGTGGTCACGTGCACGCTGGTCAGGATATCGCGCAGCTCGACCATCAGCCGTTCACGGGTAATGCGATCAAGCGAGCCCAAGGGCTCGTCGAGCATCAGAAGGCGCGGACGAGGAGCCAGGCTGCGTGCCAATGCTACACGCTGTGCCTCGCCACCGGAAAGCTCGTGCACATTACGCCGCTCAAAGTCGCGTAACCCCACCAGTTCGAGCACCTCACGCACCTGCTGGGCAATGCGCTCGCTCGAATCGTGTTGGGTGGAGCGTCGCATTCGCAACCCAAATGCGACGTTTTCGAATACGTTGCGATGGGGAAACAACGCGTAGTCTTGAAACATCAGGCCAAAGTTGCGTAAATGAGGAGGTACAGGGCCGATATCACGGCCCTCAAACAGGATGCGACCACGGTCCGGGGTTTCCAAACCGGCGATGATGCGCAACAAGGTGGTCTTGCCGCATCCTGAAGGGCCTAACAGACATACAATCTCACCCTGTTTTACCGTAAAGCTCACTGCACGCAGGACGGATAGGCCGGCGAACGTTTTCCAAATATCCACCACTTCGAGTGCGGTCATCGATGGATCGCAGACAGCCTCATAACCGATGTACAGCATCCACAATCAACTGCGCTGCACGCATGGCACTCCACTTACCCGTATTAAGCACCAGGTGGTATAGGGTTGGGTCATCCCACACGATACCGTGGAAGCGCTTCAGATATTCTGCCGCAGCACGGTCGCGTTCGTTGACCAATGTGACCGCAGCGGCACGTGTGATATTCAGGGTATGATGGGTGCGTCGCACACGTTCCACGAGCGGTGCCACGATGCGCACATGCAGCACGCCAGGCATATCCTTCAGGATGGCCTGCCCGCCACGCCCCACAATGACCACGTTGCCGCGGCGGTATGCGGCGCGTATCAAGAATCGCACGAGCTCAATGCTCTCATGCTCGTAGAACTCGCGAATCTCGCTGCGACCACTGGGCCATCGCACGAGAGTATGGCCGACCAGACGGCGCATCTGGAGGATGCGTTCCAGCACATTTTGCACGCGATAGTCATACTCGGTGTAGTCGATGGGCTCGGCGACTGGCAGATTGCTCTCTGCAGCGACTTGTCTCATCATGTCTCGGTCGAAATAGGCATAATGGAGCATCTGGCAGAGCAACTTAGCAACTTGCTCAGCCCCGCTTCCGAGCTGGCGCGAGATTGTGATGACCGCCATCGTCCCCCCTCCCATCCAGTTCTGAATCCGGCTGGGTGCTATGATCGCGGACACGGCACCGTATCCTGTCCTGTAAAAATAAGATACCACCAAATGCGCGCTTGCGCTATCAGTGCGCATCCTATTCTGGAGAAGCGGGGTCAACCCAAGTCACACGTGAGCAGGCTGCAAATGAACACTGCCAAGCATGCAGAGAGCGCAGAGGATAACAAAGGAGCAGGGAAAAACCTCTGCGCCCTCTGCAGTGACAGAAGATTTCTGGGGGCGGCCGTTCCGGTTCGCTCCTAAACTTTCAACCCACCTGTCGATATTGGGAGGGTGTTGAAAAAGTCCCTTGACCGCTCAGATTTTCATAGGAAAATGGGTCAATAAAGCGGGTAACTAAAGAGTTTTTCAACACCCTCGATATTGGAGAATTTGCGTGCAAAACAAGTTTGTGTTATACTAACATGTAGGAGTGCGGGTATAGTTCAGTGGTAGAACGTCACCTTCCCAAGGTGAATGTCAGGGGTTCGAATCCCCTTACCCGCTCTTTTTTATTCCCTCAGCTTCTGGGAAATACAGAGCGCAGTTCCTTTAGATGGACACGCGGAGAAGGGTGCGCCGATGCACTGCGCGCAATAATGGGAAGAGAACGGGCATAGCCACCGTGTTCAGCAATGAAGCAGGTAACGCGATATGCAACAAGGTGGCATTCCAATCGACAGGATAGCCCGCCATAGTGAGAAAAAGCATGGACAGTGCATAATACGCGACGCTCATCGGGAAGGTGAGCAGCAATGGCAGAACCAAGCTGGTGCCATACACACGACTGTGCGCAACCCTTACAAACAAACAGACGAGAAGCAGTGAGATGATAGAAAGACCAAACGGGGTATTGGAAAGCAAATCAAGTCCGATTCCCCCGATGATGGCCCAGATCCAGCCTTCCGTCGCACCGCGCAGTGCTGTCCAGCTGATGACTGCCAACAGCACCAGATCGGGGTGGACGTTCCCGATACTGAGCAGATGTCCCCAACTGGATTCGATCAGAACGAGCGCGAATAGAAGCGCGATCTGATAGCTACGGATTGGTGTTGCTCCCCTCTATATCAGAGCCTGGTGAAGCCTCTATCTCCAGAGGTTTGAAGGTGGTGATGACCAGCACGGTTTCGATCCGACTGAAATCGACCGCCGGGCGCACATACGCTGTCTGAAACATGTCCGCATCTCGATGCGATACCTCAACGACCTGGCCGATAACCAGCTTATCTGGAAACGCGCCGCCCAGACCAGAGGTCACAATGATATCACCAGGGCTGATCCTCTCACCTTGGGGGATGCGTTCCATGATCAGCTCACTCTCTATCGAGCCACGCACGATGCCGGCGACCCGCGAGTTCAGCACGCGTGCGTTCACGGCGCTGGATGGATCAATCAATAGCAGCACCTCAGCGACATTGGGCCCCGCGCGGATGATACGCCCCACCAGACCCCGGTCGGTGATCACCGGCATGCCGGGTGCCACGCCATCGCGTACCCCCACGTCGATGAAAATGGTGAACAACAAATTGCTGGGGTTCTCCCCGATTTTCTGACCGACCACTGCCGCGGCACGGTAATCGTACTGGGGGTTGTTGCGTGTGTAGTTTAGCAGCTGCCGCAATCGACGGTTCTCCTGTTCCACCTCGGCAAGGCGAACGTTTTCCACCGAGAGCCGGTTGACTTCTGCCTGTAACCACTCCACCCGTTGGCGTAGCTGTTGGACGTCCTGCAAACCCCCGGCGGAGCGTTCGATCGCCTGGCTGATGGTGCTCATCACCACTTGTAACGGTACGAGGAGATTGCGCGCCACATCGCGCAGCGGCTGCACGTAGCCCAGGTGGCTGGCCAGCAAGCTCAGCACCACGATGACCAGCATCGTGATGTAGGATAACCAGGAGGATCTGGGATTACTCAGCATGGGTTCCAGACCGCAGAACGACCGCGCGACAGTTCGGCTGACAATGCCCTTGGTCTATGTTGAGGATCCTTTGGGGTCGCCCGTCACAAATGCAGCCGCTAACCGCGATGGTTGCCACCGACACGGTCCAGGCTGGCCAGCACTCGGCTGTATTTGTCCAGATTTTCCACGACGATGCCCGCGCCGCGCGCCACACATGTAAGCGGGTCTTCCGCCACGTATACGCGAATCCTGGTCTCCTCTGACAGACGTTCGGCCAGGCCCTGTAGTAATCCCCCACCACCGGTGAGAGCGATCCCATTCTCCATAAGATCGGCAATTAACTCAGGGGGTGTCTCGTCCAATGCGCTGCGCACGGTTTCCACGATGGTAGAGACCGCGTCACTCAGAGCTTCGCGGATCTCCACACTGGACACTTCCACCGCCTCCGGGAGACCAGTGACAAGGTTACGCCCCCGCAGAGTGATGGTCTGTTCTTCAGGGAGGGGATATGCCGAGCCGATGGTGATCTTGGCCCTTTCTGCCATACGCTGGCCAATGAGCAAGTTGTACTTCTGGCGAGCGTACTGGATGATTGCCTCGTCCATTTCGTCACCCGCCACTCGAATGGAACGGCTGACCACGATGCCTTCCAGGGAGAACACGGCCACCTCTGTGGTGCCACCGCCAATATCGATCACCATACTCCCTATTGGCTCTGCCACCGGGAGATTAGAACCGATTGCTGCAGCCATCGGTTCCTCGATCAGATAGGCCTCTCGTGCGCCGGCGGCCAGCGCGGCATCACGCACCGCGCGCTTCTCGACCTGAGTCACCCCGCTGGGAATGCCGATCACTACGCGCGGACGCGGGATAGGGAAGAAAGATTGTTCGTGCACCTTGCGAATAAAGTAACGGATCATCGCCTCGGTGATCTCGAACTCGGAGATGACGCCGTCGCGCAAAGGGCGAATAGCCACCACGTTGGCTGGCGTTCGCCCGACCATCTCCTTCGCCTCAATCCCGATGGCGAGCGGTCGTCTGGTGCGTCGGTCGATCGCAACCACCGAAGGCTCATTAATGACGATGCCCTTCCCGCGTACGTGGACGAGGGTATTGGCCGTTCCCAGGTCAATCCCCACGTCCATTGAGAAAAGGCCTAATAATGCATTAAACGGATTAAACACGCGCGTTTCGCTCCCCTTCGTTCCCGATAAACAGAATGCGCTTTAGGCTGCCTTGTCAGCGATGGCACATCTCTATATTTTACATTATAGCACATTTCGGGTGCGATACAAGGTTACACCAGTGCAAGATTCCCATGGTGCTGTGCTCGTTTTGGTCGCTCTTCAAATGCTCAAGTGCATTTCATTTTGGGAAGAGGTGGAGTTCAAACCGAACCGCGCACGTCAGTAGAGGCGACCAGCCAGTCGCCCCGCACCGCTCCCTTATGATCACGGTTCGGATAACCGTCGTGACTCTGGGTCACTGCTTTCAACATGCTCCTAATCTTGAAATATCCCCGGGTGCTCCTTCTGCTTGTGCGGCATGCTGGCCCGAAGTATAATTTTTGAAAGCCAAGCCTACCGAACTACTATCGCGCGATATAGGCAGCCCGATGACTCAGTATAACCTGACGCAGTGGAGTCCCTCCACCAAGCGCATTGTCGCGATCGCGTGTGTGTTGATCGCGCTGCTCGTCCTGTACCTCGGACGTTCTTTGATCCCATTTATCGTGCTGGCGGCGATCCTTGCCTTCTTGCTGGATCCCATCGTGACTTTTCTGTGTAGACTTGCCCGCTTCCCGCGTTGGGCAGCGGTCGCAATCGCCTATATCGCGTTGCTTGTCCTCCTCGCTTTGATTATCCTGCTGGGGATTCCGGCGCTCGTTGACGCCATCCGTCAGGCGAACATCGATCTGCCCAGACTGGTGATGCACATCGTCATCGAGTTGCGTCGATGGCTGGAGAGCATCCGCTTTGTCCAGTTTATGGATTTCAGCGCTGATCTCTCACCCATTGTTGATCCCGTCTTAGAAGCGCTGAACGGGGTGGTACCGCCACGCGTCATCCCTTCCCCTGAACGCATCCTGGAATCGCTCCCTTCGGCTGTGGAGATGGCAACCGGTTTTGCCTCCACGGTTGTGAGCACGGTGCTCTCCGCGATCCTGGCATTTATCTTCACCTTGATCTATTCGATTTATCTCAGCCTGGACATGCCACGGATCAGCCGATGGATATACGAGGCGATCCCCCTCACTTATCGTGATGAAATGACCCAGCTGGGCAGGATGATCCGACAGGTGTGGATCGCCTATCTACGCGGCCAGCTGTTGCTATGTGGGATTATTGGGACGGCGGTAGGGCTGGGCACCGCTGCGTTGGGATTGCGCGGTGCGGTGTTGCTCGGCATCCTGGCCGGTATCTTGGAGGTGCTGCCCACCATTGGGCCTGTCACGGCAGCCATTCCAGCGGTCCTCATAGCGTTGGTATATGGATCCACTGTCCTGCCGGTCTCAAACTTTTTCTTCGCCGTCTTGGTAGCGCTCTTCTACTGGGTCATCCAGCAACTGGAAAACAACCTCATCGTGCCACGCGTCATCGGCCATGCAATCAAGGTGCATCCTATCCTGGTGATGGCTGCGGTAGTGATTGGTGCCAGTGTGGCCGGCATCTTTGGAGCGCTCATTGCCTCGCCGGTCCTGGCCACCGGACGCGTGCTAGCGCGTTATATCTATTGCAAGCTGCTGGATATACCTCCCTTCCCGCCCGAGCCGTCGGTCGCTGCACCCGAGCTGGAACGTCAATCGCTCTTCCAGATGAACAAAGCCTGGTTTGCGAACGCATACGCCAGAACGGTCAATATTTCCATCAAAGTGTTTTACGTACTCTCGCCCGTTGTACGGCAAATTGCACGTCAGACCGTGCGCTTGGCGATCTGGCTGTGGCCACGGTTGGTGCGTATAGCGCTATGGAACTGGTGCATGCTCAGGTATCACCTGCCGCGCGTTTATGCACTGGTTGTGCGCGCCGCTACAGATCTCTATCTTTCCGTGCGCCGCGGAACGAGCACCTGATGCAACATCCCCCTACCAGGACAGCAGACTTCCGAGATTATCCATTCCACACCCACCTAAGGAGGTAACTTTTGTACTATGGAAATTCGCTTTGACGGTCAGGCGGTACTGGTCACCGGTGCCAGCACCGGCATCGGCGCTGCCGTGGCAAAAGCGTTTGGTGCCTCGGGCGCCCATGTCATTGTCCATTATAACAGCAGTGCGGCAGCGGCGCGCTCAGTCGCCGACACCATCACCTCGGCGAACGGGTCGGCGATGTTGATCCAGGCAGATGTGACCAAGCTGGATGACATTCAACGCCTGGTAGACACCGTGCTGGAAAAGTTCGCGCGCATCGACGTGTTGGTCAACAACGCCGGCGGCCTGGTGGAACGCAACCCGGTGGATGCCACCCCGGATGAGATTTACGAGCGCATCATGGATCTCAATGTGCGTTCCATTTTCCAGATGTGCAAGCTTGTGATCCCCGTTATGAAACGCCAGGGACATGGTAACATCGTCAACGTGACCTCTGTCGCCGCACGTACCGGCGGTGGTGGTGGATCGGTCGTCTATGCAGCCGCAAAAGGGGCGGTGGTATCTTTCACGCGTGGGTTGGCTCGGGAACTGGCAGCATATAACATTCGTGTCAATGCCCTGTCACCTGGCCTGATCCTAACACCGTTCCATGAGCGCTGGACACCCCCGACGATGATGGAGGCGCTGATCAAATCGGTGCCGATGGGGCGCGCTGGCACCGCTGAGGAGTGTGTTGGTGCTGTGTTGTTCCTGGCCAGTGACCGGATGAGCAGCTATGTCACCGGCCAAGTGATCGAAGTAAACGGCGGGATGCTGATGCGGTGAGCGTTCTGTTGCATCGGGTTGCCCTACACTTGCACCCGGATGACGAGGTTGTCATCGCGCGGACGACGTTGGAGGACGGCACCGTCCTGTTGTTGGACGGCGAAGCCGAAAACGTGACAACCCTCGTGGTGCGTCAGAAAGTGCCGGCAGGGCACAAGCTGGCGGTGCGATATGTTGCTCCAGGCGCCGCATTGCATCGTTACGGTCAAGTGATTGGATTTGCCACGCAGGAGATCTGGCCCGGTGACCATGTGCACACCCACAATCTGGACTTGCAGGAGTTCTCACGCCCGGTGGCTGAGACTTTTCCACACCCGGTGCGACCACTCCCCGTGGAACAGCGCGGCACCTTTATGGGCTATCCGCGTCGTTGGGGCGGCGTGGGTACGCGCAATTATCTGGCGGTCATTCCTTCCGTGAACTGCGCGGCGGATGTGGCCGTCGCCATCGCGCATCATTTCACTTCGGAGCGTTTGGGGGCATGGCCACACGTAGATGGTGTGATCCCGTTGGTCCACCAATCCGGTTGCACGCTGCGTATCGACAGCCCGAATTACCAACTGTTGCAGCGTACGCTGGCCGGCGTCATCCGCCATCCCAACGTGGGCGGCGTGTTGCTGGTGGGATTGGGTTGTGAGTGCAATCAGATCACTGCTCTCCTGGAGAATTATCACTTGATGCAAGACCCCGATGCTGATACACGCATCCGCAGCGTGATCATCCAGGAAAGCGGTGGCAGCCGTAATGCAATCCAGCGAGGTATCGCTCAGGCAGAGGAGTTGTTACCCTACGTAAACTCGGCGCAGCACATTCCACAGCCTTTATCGGAGCTCAAGGTCGCGCTGCAATGTGGCGGCAGTGATAGCTGGTCAGGTGTGACCGCCAACCCGCTGTTGGGCCTGGTGGCGGATGAAATCGTGCGGCAAGGCGGCACCGTGGTGTTATCGGAGACGCCTGAGATCTACGGCGCCGAACACTTGTTGGCGGAGCGGGCCGTCAACGCGGAGGTGCGTGAGCGGTTGCTGGCGAAGGTGCGTTGGTGGGACGAACACACCCGTCAGTTCGGGATGGAGCTGGACAACAATCCCACACCGGGGAATAAGGCCGGTGGCATCACTACTATTTATGAGAAGTCGCTGGGTGCGGTCGCCAAGGGGGGCAGCACACCTCTCATGGCCGTCTACGAATATGCCGAGCCGGTCACAGCGCACGGGCTGGTTTTCATGGACACTCCCGGTTACGACCCGGTGGCCATCACAGGCCAGATTGCCGGCGGGTGCAACCTTGTGCTCTTCAGCACGGGACGCGGTTCAGGACTGGGCAGCCGTCTGGCACCGGTGATCAAGGTGTGTTCTAACTCGACCACCTACCGCGCAATGCCGGATGACATCGACTTCAATGCCGGGGTGATTTTGGAAGGCACCGAAATGACCCAGGCAGCACAGGATCTTCTGGCATTGGTCATCCGCATCGCCTCTGGGGAGCTCTCCAAGAGCGAGCGGCAGGGCTTTGGAGAGACTTCTTTCATCCCATGGAGCTTGGGCGGGACCTTATAGCATCCAGTTGGCAGCCCTATGTGGTGGGCAACGGCGTTGTGGAACGGCGCGATGCCGCCTTGCTGTTTCGCATCCACGATACCGAGGCCCGACGCTATAGCAACGCGCAAATCGATGACTATCGCGGGCTGCCACGCCGACGCCTGCGCTGGCGGCCACCGTTGCGGTTGAAAGTGCAGGCGCGTTTCTCCCATCCAGCCGGGATGCTGCGTGGCACCGCCGGCTTTGGATTCTGGAACGATCCTTTTATGATGACCGGCGCACGTTGGCCGGCGCTGCCGCGCGTCATCTGGTTCTTTTATGCTTCACCTCCCTCGGATATGCAGCTAGCGCTCGGCGTATCCGGTTATGGATGGAAAGCAGCCACATTGGATGCAACGCGCCCAGGTGCGTTGGCGCTTGCACCATATGCTCCCATAGCGGTGTTAGCGCTGCGCTTCCAGCGTGTACATCGGCGGCTATGGCCCGTCATTCAACGCGCTCTGGGGATCCAGGAAAAATTGCTGTCGGTGGATATGACCGACTGGCATGTCTATGTCCTGGAATGGCTGCCCAGGCAGACGCACTTCTACGTGGATGGCGAAATTGTGCTGCGCAATGCGCCATCCCCACGCGGTCCTCTGGGCTTTGTGATGTGGATGGATAACCAGTATATGGTGGTCACTCCGCAAGGCCGTCTGGGTTGGGGACTGCTGGAGATCGACGGCGAGCAATGGATGGAAATCCGTCAGCTGGAAGTCACGGCGGGAGTGCCTTAGAGATGACGGGTGACCTCTCTGCCCCTTTCATCGCAGGTTCAGCGCCTTGTTGATGTCCCACGGCGTGGACTATGATGACAACGTCGAGGAGGGCCGCTTGATACGGCTTTCGAAAGGTGTCGTTGGTCGCGTAAGTTCCATCAGGTTCGTCGATCTCTTCTCCTATATTTGTTTATGCTTTCCTTTCCGATGTGATATACTACATTGTAATTCTTGTGTTATGCGTTCCGTCTTACTTGGAATGTCATGTTGGTACGTAGCCGTGTGATCAACGCCCTTGAGGCAAAAAAGGCACATTTCTCCCGGTATCAGGGGGGTGTGCGCGAGCATATCGCCAGATTTGATGAAACGCTTGCGTATATTGCCTCCCTCACCCAGGCCGAGATCGAGGCACGTCTAGCAGCAAGCGGGGTGGCACGTCCGGGCGCCTTACCTACATATGAGCACGATCAGACGCATAGCGTCATAGTTCGCTTCGATGCCCGGTGGAACACCCATGAAGAAGCCCGTGTATGGGCCAAGCGGGTTTTGCATGGTCAGCCGACTTTCGCCGTAGATGGCTCGCAGATTCCGCAATCGCGTGACTTTTCGATCCCCGTGGCCGCGATTCAGATCGGCTGGTTCGAGAATCCCCATACCCCTTCCCGACCGTATGTTAAGGACCTTTTCTTTGAGGTGCTGACGCCGGACGAGCTGGCAACATACGAGGAGATCACCGAAACTGCTGACCAGACACTTGGCAGCAGCACGTTTCCCGGCATCCTGGTCAATCTACGCCGCTTCCAGGGGGAATGCCAACGTATTGTCACGTATATGCAGGAACGTGCCACTTGTGATCCCAAGCCCTTGTGTTTCTTTGACGGTTCGCTGACCATCTCCTTTGCACGTCACCTAAGCCCTCCGCTGCGGCAAGACTACCTTGAGGCCATTGTGGATTTACTGCGCACCTCGCAAATCACCGGTGTGCCTCTCATCGGCTATGTGGACAGCAGCTACGCACACGATTTGACCACAATGTTGTCACTCGTCGCAGGAGTGCCCATGCCTGCCCATCTCAATGACGGGATGTTGCTCCATCCCTTGATGCGTTGGGGAGATCGCAGCCAAGTATATTGGTGTGCGCGTGATGACGAAGTGTTGCCGCTTTATGAGACGCAGGTAGGTCGCATTGCCTTCGCGTATCTCAAGACCAGCGCGACCGCTCCACCAGCCCGCGTGGAGTTTCCGGGCTGGTTGTTAGAGGATCACACGAGGCTGGAGCACATTTTCGACCTGATTCGGGCCGAGTGCGTGGTAGGAAACGGCTACCCGTATGTTCTGGAGACCGCCGATGCAGTGGCGGTCCTATCTGCAGAGGACCGCCAACGTTTCTACGCAGTTTTTCAACAATTCGCACAGAAGGAGGGTCTGCTATTGCGCTACTCGCGCAAGGCGCGCAGTAAGGCAATCCGCCGGTGACGGGGGCTTTCAGAGAACGATCCAGGAGTGCTGTCTATGCAAATCGGTAAAATCGTCAAATCGAACAGCCAGGTGGATTACGTGTGCCAGATAAACAATCCGGGAGAGTTCAGCACCCTTCCGCAACCTCACGACTACGCCTTTGGCACCTTCGTGCGCATTGAGCTTGGCAATGGATCGGGTTATTTGGTGGGTCTCATTTACAACACCATCCTGATGAACCCTGAATTCGGCAATCTGGGACCCCGTTTATCACCTCCGAGCGACCTGGAGATTTTCTCGCCGGACTATTTGCGCGAGCAAGCCACGCTGGTGAGCATTCTGGCTGTCGGACAGGTGACGCGAGACGGGGAGATTTACCAGGGAGTACCCTTGCTGGCGGCCGCGGTGAATGCAGCCGTGGAGACGATGTCACCGGGGGAGATCCGTCATTTCCATGCACCTAGTGGTCGCCTATCTCTGGCGTATATGCCTAGATTGTTGGCGGAGAAGGATGTGATTGCGCCTCACCTGCTGCTCAAAGTGGTGGAACAGCTGATCGCGCTGTTCCCGGATCAAAAGCGCCAGCTGGCTGTCCTGCGCGGCAATCTCGCCTGGAAGGCAGTGGTGACCCCAGCAGGATAGATGACCAGTTATCGTCTGCCCTCTGCCTGATTGGTTCAGAGGTGGGATGTATCGAGCTAAAGGTTTGATTCGGTTGACGGCGAGGATATCGGATGGACAGACAATGTATCGGCACGACGAAAGGTCCTGGTGAATCGGCACACGAATACACCTTTATAACGCCCGATCCAGAACGGCACGTTAAGGTGGGAGAGTTTGTCTATTATGAAATGGAGGTGGAAGGCAAACCGCGTCAAATTCTGGGGCGGGTCACGCGGCGCGTCCCATTGCGCCTCTACCCCGACACTTTTATGGCGGATCCCAGCGTGCCTCCCGCTGAAATCGCTGCGATGCTGGGCTTCCGAGAACAACACTACGAGCTCTCTGAGGTGACCGTGGTGGTGATGGGCTACTATCAGCCGGAGCTGGGTGATTTTGTCAACCCCCGCGTGCCGCCCGAACCCGGCAGTCCCATCTACATCGCAGAGGATGCGCTATTGACACAGGTGCTCTCCAAGAAGCAGAGCGGTGAAGTCGGCTCTGCTTACATCGGCTGGTTACTGAGCCGCGATCCCGGCGCTGTGCATGTTAATTTAGACGTGCGCAGCATCACCAGCACCCATCTGGCTATCATCGCCGGCACCGGCGCGGGCAAGAGCTATCTGGCTGCAGTGCTCATCGAGGAGCTGATGAAACCGTACAACCAGGCTTGCGTATTGATTGTTGACCCGCACGGTGAGTACAGCACACTGAGGGAGATAATGGGACGCCCCGAGTTTTGCACCGAGGATTATCAGCCTGAGATACGCATTGTCCGTCCTGACGAAATTCGCGTGCGAATTTCCTCGCTCGAATTGAGCGACTTTCGTTATTTGCTGCCCAACCTCTCGGAGAAGATGCACTACCGCTTGGGTCAGACCTACTATGCCGTGCGTCATAAATATCGCGATAACTGGACCTTGGGCGACTTCATGACTATGTTGCGCAGCAAAGACGGGGAGCACAGCGTCACAGATCCTCAGGCAGATGTCGAGCTGGAGGAAGATCCCACGACTGGAGCATTGCTATGGCGGGTTCAGAGTGTGTTCCAGGGATCGAAGATCTTTCATGACTATCAGAACATGTCCTTGGTAGAACTGTTTCGGCCGGGGCAATGCACCGTTTTGCCGCTGAATGAGATCGACCAACGCGAACAGCAGCTGGTCGTCGCAACATTGCTGCGCCGCTTGTGGCGAGCACGGATGGAAACCGAAAAAGGTCGTTCGAAAGAGGGTGAGGATACTTATCTGCCCTACCCGGCCTTTGTTCTCATCGAAGAGGCGCATAACTACGCTCCGGCGAATGCAGAAGTGGTCACCACTGGCATTCTCAAGACCATCCTATCCGAGGGGCGCAAATTTGGGGTCGCAGTGGGACTGATCAGCCAGCGCCCTGGCAAGCTGGATAGCGATGTGCTATCTCAATGTATGACGCAATGTATCATGCGCATCGTTAACCCGATTGATCAGGCGCGCATCGCGGAGAGCGTCGAATCGGTGGGGCGAGACCTGTTGCAAGAGCTGCCGGCCTTGTCCAAGGGACAGGTGATCATCGCCGGCAGTGCGGTGAACACACCGTTGTTATGCCGTGTGCGTCAGCGTATCACCCGCCACGGCGCTGAGGATCCCGATGCGCCAAAACGTTGGCGAGAGTATCTCTCGCAAACTGAGCGCACCCGCCGCGAACGTGAATCGGCGTTACCGCTGGATCCACAAATCCGCAACCGGATGTACAAGTGATTACTCCACACCTCTGTTCGTAATATGCTCGCCTTACGAACTCGGAAGACAGTGATCTCTTCCGGTTATGGTGTGGCGATTTTGTCCTTTTACACGATCTCGCGTATCATAACACAAATGTTCTAATCTCACAGGGGTGATACAATGCGTCAGATCACCGTGGCAGTCGTCCAAATGCAGAGTGCGCCATGCCAGGTCAGTGACAACCTCAAGCGGATGAGCGAGTTTATCGATACCATCTGCCGCGAACGGCCCATCGATTTAATTGTGTTCCCGGAGCTTGCCACCACCGGTTTTGAGTGTGGTGTCCGCTTCACCGATCTGGCCGAGAAGATACCCGGCCACACGATCAGTCTGCTCGCTCAGCAGGCAGCCGGATATGGCACGCACATCGTATTCGGCTTGCCAATTAAAGAAAAGGTGGAAAGCATCCTGTATAATGCTGCAGTGATGATCGGCCCAAACGGGGAGGTGATCGGCGACTACCGCAAAGTGCACCTACGGGGTGAGGAGCATATGGCTTTCCGTCCGGGATTCCGCTACCCTGTACTGGAAGCTGCCTTCGGAATGGTAGGCATTATGCTTGGCTGGGATTTGGCCTTCCCTGAGGTAGCCCGTTCATTGGCTCTGGATGGCGCGGAGATCATCTGCTTGTGTGCCTGCTGGGAAAGGCCTTTCGGCCCAGAGTGGCGTGCTATGGTGCCGACACGCGCTTTCGAAAACTCCATCTTCATCGCAGCGGCCAATCGTATTGGCCAGGAACCCAGCTACATCTTCGCCGGGCAGAGCATGATCGTGGGCGCGCGTGCCGAAACGCTCACCGCCATGGACGATACGGCAGAAGGCTACGCGATCGCGACACTCGATCTGGACGAAGTGCGCCGCGTGCGCGAGGAATACCAGCTCTTCCAGCTGCGCCAACCCACTACCTACCGTGCACTGGTACGGCGCTACTAATGCGCTTCGCGGTCGTTCTCCGGATGGGGTCTCTGAGGATACATCCGGACGAACAACGCCGTCAGCAGCGCGAGCGCCGTCACCAAAGCGACGCTTCCAATCCACAGCAGCGATGGGACATCCCCGACGATCATCCTAGCTGGCTGTCTCACCGTCATTGTTCCGGCAGAACTGCTTCCCTCAGAAGTCGAAACAGCTGAGGAAAGAGGGGATACGGCTTCCTCAGAAGGCAGCACCGTCACCACGGACGATGGTCTTTCCGCAAGAGGCTGAGGCGTCAAAGTGGTATTTGCGGCATTTGCCGGATCAAGAGATGGGGTGCCTGTGGATACACTCCGTGGCGTGATGAAAGGGGGTATTGTGACGGTGGGTGTCCGAGCCACTGGTTGCAGCGGCGCAGACTGTGTGTAGTGCGGTGTGAGTGGCAAGGGAGTATTGTGGGTGACCGTCGCGGTGGGTGTGCGCGTAGCAACCGCTGCGATAGTTTCAGCCGTTGGGGACTTGATCCACTGGGGTGTGCGCGTAGCTGTGCTTGTGACAACATAACGGATGGCTGTCGGGGTCGTGGTGCTGACTTCGATGATCGCCTGTGGTGTGGTGGTAGGCAGCTCGACGATGGGCAACCCACTGGCATCTCCCAGCAATTCCACAAACGTAGCATTCACCCACCCCAGGGCGTCGCGGTGTGGCACCTTGATCTGCCACCAAGTGCCCGCACGGTTGCGAGCCAGCACTTTCGCCTGTTCGCCTTGTGTCAGACGTCCAATACGCGGATAGGTGATATCCGGCCCGCTGCGAATGCGCACGGTTTCCTTGGCACGCACATAAGGGCCATCCTCTATGGCCCCAGCGGTGGCTGTGGGAGGCGGCACCGATGTCTCTCGAGTGGCTGCCCCCAGCTCCGGCGGAGATGTTTCCACGACATTTGATCCCTTGAACTGGGCACTTAGCTCGCGCGTCAGGTTGAGATACAGGTCGCCATAGCGGGCACTCGGTTCGATCATCGTGCCTTCCACCCACTCGTTGAAGCTGGTGATCACCACCCAGTCTGGCCGGCTGGCAATGGCCGCTGACCAGGTAGCACGATAATAGTCGCCGTTGCGCCGACCTACGGCGAAAGCTGCGGTACGGCCACTCCGTGTGTCATCATAGCCCGGCATGACAGTTGCCACCCAAAACCGGTGCGCGCCATGGTCCTGGGCATAACGCCGCACGCGCCGCCCCCAGTCTTGCAACGTGTGTGCTACATTAGATGACCATGCAACCGAATAAAGATAGTGCCCATCGAACACGCGTTGAAAGCTCAAATCGGTGCCCTCGGCGATCCATATGCTAGTGCGGTCCGGATCGACTTCTGCACGTATAGTCTCCCAGGTCTCCACACGAAAACGCTGCTGGCGCCAAAAGAAAATCACCGGTCTTCCCCGATAGCGTAGATAGGCCGGGTGTTGAACGTGTACACTCAGAAGATAACGCAGCGCTTCCACCACCGAGGCTTGATCCGGGAAAAAGGGGCCGTTGGTCTCGAATGCGACAGCCGCGTGAAACCCTTTACTTGCTGCCACATCCAGCAGAACGCGAAAGTTAGTCTCCGTCTGGTTATAGGCTTCTTGAGGTCCATACCATGACTGAACTAAGGCATCAATACCGGCTGCCTGTGCCTGGCTCACATGGCGCTCGATGGTGGCCATGTCGCTCGAGCGATAGAGCTGTAAAGGGGTATCAGCGGTAGTGCCTGATGTCCAAGTGTTTTCGTCGTACCAGGCATAGTAAAAGGCCAACACGAGAGGCCCTTCCTGAGCGAGGACGGGAGGGGTGTCTGACACCGGCACTAAAGAACAGATACAGACAAGGAACAGCAGGGCGCTAGTAACGCCGACGGAAGATAACTTCTTTGACCTGCACAGAGTTCGATTTATCACAGTCCTCAATAGTATCCGACTTCCACTTAAATGTTTCAGATGCCTGCACCCCATCCTGATATAGTCGCACGAACCAGGTATGTGGGCGTTTGGCGTTCTCCTTGTCCTTTCCTCCCAAGATCAGGGGAACAGCAAATTCTCCATCAACATCGGTAGTAGTGCGGAATGTGCTGATGTTGTCCTCGCCATATTCGACTACAACACCTTCCAGCGGGATGCCGTTGGCGTCAAAGACGTACCCTTTCATACCGATGTCATAGCAGTTCTGGTAGTTCTTGAACTCAGCGACATAGAAAGGCACCAGTGTCGGTGTGGCGGTAATAGTGGGAGTTTCAGTGGGTGTGCCCGTCTCAGTGGGTGTGGACGTATACGTAGCCAACGGCGTGCGTGTATGGGTGGGCGTGCGTGTGGGTGTGGGTGTGCCGGTGGCTGTGGGAGTGCTGGTCGGCAGCGGCGTGGGAGTAGGGACAGGTGTCCATGTCGGGGGATACGTGGGGATCTCCTCTGGAGTGAAGGTGGGGGTTGGAGGAGGGGGTGGTTGCGCAACGTTCAGCCCCAAGACGAGCGGCCGTTCCGGCGTATAGGTCACAAACAGGATGCCGTAGATCAACAACGTGGTTATGATCATCACGGCTACTAAAAAGATAAACACGGTTGTGAAGCGCTCTTTCCCTTGTCCAGGCATCGCACACCCTCCTCTTGGTCAGGAGATCCTTGCGCAAAAGAACCCATCCATCGCTTGGTCAGTCGTGCATAATGGCCAGAAAACTGGTGTCATCCACCAACACAAAAGAATCGACACCTGCATAGGGTAGCACAGCCACTCGCATTTTGTCGCGCGGCCGCGATTGGATCAGCTGCGCAGTAGCCTGTTGCAGTTGCGCGATGCGCTGCTGGGCGGGATAATTGGGATAACGGCCTAACGTTCCAGCAAGGATTTCGCGACGCAATATCTCTTCCGTCGCTCGCTCGATTTGATCCGCATCCGGCATCGCCACGATCAGATCGGCGTAAAGCGCGAACAGCAGCTCATAGGACTTGGTCAGGTCAGCGCGGATCATCTCCGCCTGCGCTTCCCACTCGGGCACCAGGCTGAGGCCGTATCCCTGTCGCGCAATACGATACTTAATGGCCAGCCAGTTGATACGGGCCTGCACAATGCTGATCTGGGCTGAAAGCTGCACTGCCGAGGCGATCTGCGCGTCGTAGTAGGGCAACCTGGCACGATCCTCGGCGATTAACGCACTGGCCAAGGCGCTCACCAACTGCTGTGGGGCACGCCCACCGCGCACAATCAACTGCTCGACCAGATTTTGTGCGGCAGACCAACGCTGCGCCTCTGCCTGTTGCACCTCCAATGGCAAGGGAGGCGGATCGGCAACCGGCAGCACTGGTGGTAGCTCGGGCACCGTGACCGGTGCGAACGTTTGAGCACTGGACTCCAAGCTGACGCGCGCACGTTCTCGATCACCGATCATCTGGTAGCCTTTATGCAGTCGCTGAAACAGGCTGCGTCGTGTAGCAGGCTGCAGATACGCGCTCGCGGTTGCCACATTGTACGCTTGATCCAGGTAGAGCTGAGCCAGCCCATATTCACCTAGTGTCGCCAGGCCTTCGCCTGCTAAGATAAAGGTATCCGCGCGTACCGTGTCCGGCAGATCTGGGCTCAAGGTGGCGATGGTTCCGGCCAGGCGATAACTGTGAACTGCGGATTCGTTCCTGCCGTCCTTGCGATAGCGGTCGGCTAGCAACAGAAAATCGCCTGCGCTTTCCCGGTCATCAATCGAGGGGCTGAACACCAGAATCGCGAAAGCCGTGTCCAGCCTTCCCTCTGTAAGAGCCTGGGCCACCAGATCTTTGTCTGCCACTCCCCCCAGGCCCGCCACGGCCAACGCCGGATCGATCTTGGTGTAGTCCACCAAGCTCTGCGGATCGCGCCACAAGGGCACTTGAAAGGGTTGCGGGCGTGTTGAGAAGTAGAGGATGAGTGCGACGACCCCCACGGCAATCAACACCCCAGCCAGGGCAAACAGCAATGCCACCCCCCATCCGCGCATCGATCGGCTACTGGGACGGGTAGTGTTCAATGACCGCCTGGGCACGTCGCTCTGCCAACCATGCCTGAAAAGCACTTTGTTGCGCATATAACAGCATCTCAGGAGTCAGCGGACGCTCATTTTCTCGAGCTTCCACTTTGATGATATGGTAGCCCGCTTCGCTTTGCACCAACGGGGAGATCTCACCGACAGATAAAGCGAACGCCGTTTGCACCACCACTGGAGGCATCAAGGCCACATCGCGCGGAAACCACCCTAGATCGCCTCCGTTGGCTGCTGTGCTGACGTCTTCGGATTCTTGCTGTGCCAGCGCGGCGAAGTTCTCCCCCTTCTGCAAACGTTCTAACAGAGCCTCCCCTTTGGCACGGTCCACTGTGAAGATATGCCGGGCATGTACCTGCTCGGCAACTGTGGGCACCGTTGCCGAGACCATAGCGACCACCTTGCTGGCCAGCAGCTGGGCACGCTGCATCGTGCGCAGCTCCTCTTCCGTCATATTGTTTATGCGCAGCCATTGCTCAAGCGAGACTACATCCTCACCCATCACACTGTGCAAAGATTGCTCGAGCTCTTCATCAGTCACCGTGACGCCCATTTCAGCCGCGGCTTGCTCGATGAGCACTTGATCGATCAATCCCTGCAGCACATTGGCACGCAGCTGCGCCCGTTGTGCTTCGCCAATCTCTCCTTGAGCCATAATACCTTGCTCTACGAGTGCTTTTTCGGTCTGTTCCACCTGTTTCTGGTAAACATCCAGATAGATCGGCTGCCCGTTCACACGTGCGATCAAGGGTCTCCCATCCTGAGAGAAGCTGGTCTCCGATGGCGCTAAAGACGGCGATGGATTCGCCGGAGGACTTATAGTGGTTACGGGCGAAAACACTGATTGGGAAACCGACACGGTGTCCGATGGGATAACCGAAGCTGGGGGAAGAGCAGTGGTCTCGAGTGCAGGTGGCGGCGTGCTGGATTGTCCAGCCGCTGGAACCACAGCCGATGGCCCGCTTTCTCCCCCTACGCCGCCACAAGCAACCAGCAAGAGCAACCCAGCTGCAATCACCGGCGGAGTGGTTGTCACGGCAACGTAGCGTTTAGCGGTGTGGAAAATGTTTTGCTCCCCCCATGATAATTTCTGCGGTGCCCCCCAGGGTGGTAGTAATCCGAGCAACCGTCGTGGAGTTCTCATCTGTAACGTCTCACACTTTACTATTTATTGCGGTAAAGCCATTATAGGCTGCTATGCGGGCAGATACAAATCAAGTGCTATCGTAAAGAATTGCCGGGAGGGGACGACATCTTCTCAGCATTCTCTCCAGAATGCTCATCCGCAGCCCAGCGTGGCCGGCTTATCTGGCCGGTGGACGTGAGCTGTTGGGGTATCCCCCCGCGGATGTTGCCCAGATAGAGGTTGCCATTATACACAAAGACAAATGTCTCCCCCGATGGCGACCAAGCGACTTCAGGAGGCGGCAATACCCCAGTTCCTTCCCCTTGGGGGAACAGCCGGCGTGGGTTGCTGCCATCGTGGTCACGCAGGATCAAAGTATACCGGCTGTCCATGGAGTGCAATGCGTCGACTGCCTCACCGTGTAACAGACCGTAACGCCCCCAGCTAGGCGCACTCCACATGCCCACCCGCTCCGCTACGCGCACTTGCAGCGACCCATCGGTGGCAAATAGCCACAGATCGAATAGAGGGCTGTCTTGAGCGTCTTCGTTTGCCAGTGGCTCACCGTGAACAACGGCAGCGAGAAAACGCCCATCTGGCGACCAGCTCAAGTCGGGAATCCACACCCACTCGCTGTATGTGTTATAAGGGGCAAAATCGCGTAACACAGTGATTGTTCCGCTGAGCACATCGTAGACGCCCACCTGATCGGCCCGCGCGTAGGCGAATGCTTTGCCCTCCGGTGACCAGGCAAATTTATCCCCCCACCAACCGTAGACACCGCCGAGATTGGCTGTGATCACCTGAGTAGCACGGGCAATGGCGCGTGCATCGGCCTTTCCGACCCATAGATCATTGTTCGCACGCCAGCCAGGAGGGCTCGTAGTACGCTCTGCTGTGCTGTAAGCGATCTGCTTCCCATCTGGTGACCACTGTGCATAGAGCACACCCCGCACCGGCAGCGAGATGGGCGATTCTCCCACGACGGTGGTCTTGACCATCCACAATTGATTCAGGGGCGTCTCGATGTCCCCCTCCAGACGACGCGTGTAGAGCAACCAACGGCCATCCGGCGAAAGTTCAAACACGCGCCCATCCAGGTCTCCTTCTGTGGTGAGAGGCCGGCGTGCCGCGCTGTTCCCGCGCATCACCCAGGCGTTGCCCGCTGACAAAAACGCAATCGTGCCTTCCAGGGGCACTGCGCGCAAGCTGTGTGTCGCTCCGACCGCCACAATCTCGTCTTGAGGCGGTTTGATTTGCGCTTGGCTGACGCGGATGCGTTCAACCACCTTTCCGTCCTCCAATACCACGCGATAAGTGACCTCGTCTTCGCCGTTCATCCCCAGCTGGATCAGTCGTGTCTCGCCGGTAGGCAACGCTTCGTTGACAATCACTTTGCGCACATAAGGCACCGTAACCCGTTCGGTCTCATACCGTTCCTCCACACGCGTGACGTGGATCACCATACCAGGTGTGACTTCAACGTACAGATCCGGTTGTACCCGGTCCAGCGCTCCCAGGGTGATACCCGCTGCCGCTAACGCATCTCGCACTGTGCCGCCCGGAAGGAGGACCTGCTGGCGATTGCCATCCGCTTGAACGATCACCGGTATGGACGATCTCTGGCAACCGAGCAGCATTGTCAGGAGCACGGAGGGAATGAAGACCAGGAGGAGGACAATCTTTCTCATCTTTGTCGTACTGACATCCACATCCGAATCCTCAAGCCACACTACCCAGTGTCACAGGCTTCCCACTTCTCACGCATCCTTGTTCGCGACCGCGTATGCACAACCCATATCATGCCAGTATCAACTGGGCAAGCGGCAGCCATGCGGGTGGATAAGGGGGTACAACAACATCGTCGTAAAGCAACTGCCAGCGGCCATACATACCTAACGCTTCCATAGCCAAGGTGATGTTTGCCATCACGATGCCGCCGTCGTAGAGGTTGTACTGCTGTGCGGCTCCTGGACCGTAACGCGGATTGTGACGCAGGACGAAGAGGGTCAGGCAATTGTCATGCCAGAGGAAACGCCATGGCTGCACATTACAAGCCGAAGGCGCCCGTATGGCTGCCTCGATCAGAGGACGCAGCTGCGTGGGTGGCTGCGCCGGATGATCGACGCGCTCTAGAAAGAAAAAACGCTCCACCACGGGAGGTTTGGTACGGCCGACCATCGAGCGTACCAGACCGTCCAATGCACGCCCTCCTGCGGTCTCCGCTGCCCGTCCGAAGACCACCAGAGCTCCGATGCGCGCATCCGCTGGAAGTTCCAGCAAGTTGCGTGCCTGCTCTTCGTGCGGCAACGTGCCGATGTAACAGGTGGCGATGCCCAGTGCGGTCAACCGCACCACGACCTGCTCAACACGATATCCTAAATCGGTCAGCGGATGCACCGTACCCTGGAGATAGGGCACAAGTGCATGCGGTGGAGTGATCAGGCGTCCATAGGCGCCCAACAGGGTTACCAAATCCTGCCGCACCACATCGCTGCGCAGGCGCACGGTGAATCGGTTCGCAGGCACGAGCGACTGGACGTCCTCAGCGAGCGCAAGCACCTGTTCCAACGTCGCCTCGTCCAGAGGTTGTGCGTCGTATCGGCGCACGGAACGGCGTGCCATGATCGCTCGATACAAGGATGGATCGCGAACATCTGTTGGGTTTGCCATGCTCGATCTCCTCTCATACCCAACAGTGCCGGCGGAACCGCTTCAGCTTTTCTTGCGCACCAGCGAGTAGGTGCGCGGCAGGCGGGCCAGCAACGCGCACTCGGACATCTGATCGCAACTAGCGCAGCGCAACGTACAAGCTTCCACCGCTGCCTCGCGGTCGTCACGCAGCTTACCTATACGCAGTAATGTCTGGAGCATCCCTTCCAATGCGGCGGGGTCAACGCCCAGACGTGCGCTCAACTCCTGCAATGTGAGCGGTTGTTGCGCTGCTTCCAACTCCTCCAACAAACGGGTCAACATCGTCCTACCCAATGGCCGGCAAGCTGGCAGCTGCAATGGACTGCCCGACACGCCGGCTCTTCTCATCCGGCAGCTGAATGTGAATGCGCTCCGCCAGCTCGGGGAACTCGCCCTTTAACACGCGTTGCGCTTCTTCCAGGATGAGTGGACCACCCGAGCCGGAGGTACAACGCCCCAAGATCAGTACATGTTTCAGGATGTAAAAGTCGGCATAATGGGCAATGGCATAACCCATATAGACACCCATCGTCCGCCAGATCTGCTCGGCGCCAGGATGACCGGCCTCCAACTGTTCCTGTGCCGCCTTCAACTTTTCCGCGTCCGGCACACCTTCAGGGATGTGCACGCCGGCCAGCGGCGCCAATCGAAAGACGCACTGCTGCGAGAAGTATTGTGCGCCACAGCCACGATCACCCGACCACTCGTCCACTGGCGCTGTGGGGCTGTAATCCACCGGAACGAAGGCGAGCTCATTCAGCCAGTCGGTGATGTTACCCTGCGGTGTTACATAACCGCCCGCCTGGCTCGAGCCCAACGCGATGCCCAACACAGCGTTGTCTTCCAACGACATCGAACCAGCCAACGCGGTGACCTCGCCGTCGTTGACGATCTCCAATGGCACACCCAGTTCCTGACGGATGCGCAGGAAGAGGTCACGCACCTCGTGGTAACGCTCGCGCGGCACACCACGGAAGAGCGAAGCGATGCGCACCCGGTTGTTGACATAGACGCCGGCAGCGCTGCCACCGATTGCATCCACACGTGGCATCTTGGAAGCGGCTAGTTTCAGCGCGTCCATAATATGGCGATAATGATATTCCGGGTCGCTCTGTTTGCGCGGTTCCCAGACGATCTCGTGGCTGAAAATCGCCTCTCCGTTCACCACTGCAGAGACCTTCAGGTCAGAAGCGCCCAGGTCGAAACCGATGCGGTAACCGTCCAGATGGCGCCCCAATGGTCGTTCGCTTTCCTTCTCGGGAGGCACCTCTTCGGGAGCACATGAGACAACAGTGAAAGGTCGGTCGTAGATGTCTTCGCCCATCACTCGCGCGTCGAAGGCACGTTCGCCCTCTGGGCTGTAGGTTTGTCGGATGAAGGCGCCGATGCTGGCCGGGCCACCTACGTATACTTTCCAGCCGCCGCGTTGCCAGAGCAAAAACTTGACCAGGCGCTCAGCATACATCAGGTTGGCTTCAGCGCGGGGATGCCCTTCTGGAAAGACAACCGTCTCGAAACGCGAGAGATTGCCCTCGCCACGCTCCAATCCCAGCACCAATGGCACGCCCGCACCGGAATTAGCCACCTCGCGACGAAAGGCGTGATTGGCCAACACGGCAGGACGGAATCCATCGTCTAGAGGAGGGCGAAAACGGGGTGGGATCAATCGCAGAGCTTCACGCATACGCCACACTCCTGGTTGCATAAGAATCTTTCAACAGAGATCCATTTTACCATCGAAATGTCGCTCGTGCCATTAGTGAGTGCAAGAGTGGAACATCGAGGGCGTCAGAATAGGTGAAGAGGCGTGCACCAGACTTGTCAGCTGCGACGTACGCGAATGTTGGTCTCACCGCGCCGCTTTGCCGCCCAATCATCTATCTGCCAGTTGCTCGGAGACGGCACCTTGCACAGCTTGCCGCGGCTGGGTTCCTAAATTAGGTATTGAACCGCTCTTCCGAGGCATGAGGCACAGTTGCACCGCTGGCTGCGCGAGCGAGCATGGCTATTTGTAAAGTGGCACTCCTCACCCCGGCGTCTTCCGCGGTAGAAGCACGTAGGGAAGCATGAAGCATCAACTGGCCAAGCGCTGCCCCAGCTCATATGCCTCCCTTAGCACCTCCGGCCGGCTGCGGATCGCTCCAGGGTCGTTGGCACTGCCGTACACCAGCCCAACCAGCTCAGCTTCCAGATAGCGCAGCATGTCCTGGAACATGCGGATGGCATTGATGGCCCCTGAGGTGTAGGGATCTACGTCGCCGTAAGTGAGCATGACACCGAAGCGCTTGCCGTCCAGGGCATTGCCCGCCGTGCCCTGCAGAGCGTAGCAACGGTCAATAAACAGCTTGGTCTGCGCCGAAACGCTGAACCAATAGATCGGGCTGGCGATAAGAATAGCATCTGCCCGGCGCAGTGGCCCATAGAGTGCTTGCATATCATCCTGCAAGACACATATACCAGTCTCCTGGCAGCTGTCGCAGGCGTCACAGGGGTGGATGTTCAGATCAGCCAAGCGGAAAATCTCCACTTGAGCGCCGCCGGCCTGAGCACCGACAGCAGCGCGCTCGACCAACACAGCGCAGTTGCCTTGCTTGCGTGGACTGCCATTCACGATGACCAAATAGCGGTCGGACATTGTAGCACCTCACTAATGTTTTTCGCTCGAGGAAGGTGTTGGAAGTAGTCGCGGCTGGTCCGGGGCTACACCGGCCGCACGCATCATCCCTGACGCCTCTGACTTTGCCGCGCTCTCGGCTGATACAGTCTCTCCGAATGGCATCACCTCCTCCGTGCCGGCTGCACCCCAGCTCTGGAAGGAGACATCGTCCACGAACAAGTTGCTATTGAGCGAGCCATCCGTCTCGGCACGAATTTGCAAGAAAACGGTCTGACCGGCATAACTGCTGAGATTAACGATGTGGCGTACCCAGCCATTGGTGTTCCGGCTGGTACATAGATTGTACACATCGACCACCGTGTTGTTAATGATGACCCTGCCGAAGTCATAACCGCAAGCATCCTTGGAGGCGATCCAATGCCAGTAGTGCAGATAGTGGTTACCCGTTGGTATGGTCACTTGCTGGCGGATGAACGAGATCTCATTGTAATCTCCACCCAGCCAGACCGCCCAGTTACCGCTGTGAGGAGAGACGTCGCCCGGGAGTGCTGACCTTGGCACAATCAGCTGCCAGCCGTGCGAGGAATATTCATACCATGCCGTTCGCCCCTGCTCGAAGTTCCCGTTCAGCAGCGGTAGGGGCGCCCTGGAGACCACCGGCAGGTAGACATGCCTTACAGATGGCGTGGGTGGCGGGGTAGTGGGCACAGCGGTAGGAGGTGGTGAACTACTATACGCGATGTAGGTGGCATTATAACCGATCCGCGAAGTTCCGTAGCGGATGCGCATCCAGCCGTTCTCTCCCCATCCTGTACCCCACGAGTTGCGCAAATACCATATCCCCAGTCCATCGTCCCAGCCGGTCAGAACGACGCCATGGTTGACAGGATACTGTGTGCAAGTCCCTGACTCATCGGTGCCGAATATACCCCCACTGTAGTTGCGAAATGCGCTTCCAGCGCACACCGTCGCCGCCACCGGCCCGTAGGCATAGATGGCCTGCTTGAGCGCGGAATTGGTTGGGATTGCCTCCTCGGCACCGGTCACATAGGACCAATCGCTTATCTTCTCGTGGTGTGCGTAGGCGGTGGTGCATGGCACCTCCCAACCCCGATAGGGAAAATCGCTTTCATACACTGCGCCTGCTGCGGTTTGATTGCGACCCATTTTCCACCAGTGGTAATCATGCGCCCATCGCCCTCCATTACAACCCCAGTCGTCTGTGTTGCAGGAAAGCAGATATTGTTCGGACAAGTCTCTTAATACGCCATCCTTAATGCGGATCGCTATTTCCAAGACGCCTACCGTACCAAAGGCCCAACAGGCGCCGCACTCGTCCTGATCTCGAATCGAGGGACAGGTGTATGTCTCGCACCAGTTGAAATGTGAAGGCAAGGAAAGAGCCCCGATACCGAGTTCGGGCGTCTCCTGAGGCAAAGGTGACGGCGGGCTTGTTGGTGCAGGGACGAGATCGGGACGAAGAGGAGCAAGGCATTCTACTGTGGCTGAAAACACCTTGCGTGGGGGAATGTTCCGTTGCCAGGGCCGCCAGTAGGCCAGGGACAGGGCACTGCGCCCGGCGCCAGTACAATAGAAGCGTATGAGCTGGCGCGCCGGTGCGCCCAGGCGTTCCGAGAGTCCCTCGTATTGCGGCGTGCCCACCGAGTCCTGCGCCAGGACACTGGCATCAAAATCGGTTGGGACCCACTCATAACCAGTAGAGGGCTTGGCTTCCAGATGGAGGACCAGTACCTGGTTCTCTCTCAAGATGACCTCGCTGCCGGTGTCTTTCTCAAAGAGTTCAATTTCCTCAAGGGGTGGCACTTCCTGAAAGGTAGCTTCAGCGACGGTGACCGTGGTGATGAGCAGAGCGAGCAGAAGTGCGAAGATCAAAGCCCTGACCAGGCTGGAAACCCTGCGAGGCATGCGCGGGTGCCTCCTTATAGCACTACAGGTTTTAGAAGAGATCCTGCTTCACACGATACACTTATACAACAATGCTCACCAGCCGACCAGGCACGTAGACGATCTTGCTCGGTGTGCGGCCGGCCAGATACTTACGAGCGCCGTCAGTTTCCAGGGCGCG
>QEXY01000167.1 GCA_003130875.1 Ardenticatenia bacterium | reverse complement strand
TCGCAGAGAACGCAGAGAACTAATAGGGAAAAAGTCTCTGCGTGCTCGGCGTTCTCTGCGGTGAGTTTTGTGTCGCTCCCTGACGGTCGCGGCTCGGATGATGCTGTTGCCATTACGCGTCACTCGCTCTCCGTGGTGACCATCCACAGGTTGGAGCGAAAAGTCACACTTCGTATGCTGGCCTGCAGTCTCGACTTCCTTTGGTAGCAACTTGGGTCATTATACCGCGTCCAGCTGTCTTCTGTCCACTTCGTTCGCCACGACCGCCGCCATCAGACAAAAGATGAACGCCAGGTCCACCAGGAAGAAGGCGTGATCCACCACCCCGTGCGCCAGGGTGGCCACCATGCCGGCCATCAGCCCGGACAGGGTGGCGCGCGCTTCGCCGGGTTGCAAGCGCCGGTATAGCGCCAGCGCCAACCGCCAAAATGCGACCTGCACCCACACCAACACGGCGACCCCGGCGATGCCCAGGCGCGTGGCAAAGTCCAACACGATGTTGTGCGGATGGCTCAGGTTGGGCTCTTGCCATGCATCCGGCAACATATACCATGTGCGATACTGATACAGGAAGTTGTCCGGACCGACGCCCAACCAGGGGCGGTCCAGCACCATGCGCATCGCGCTCTGCCACAGGCGCAGGCGGAAGAAGCCGGTGCCGGCGTCGGTGTTGAACAGGGAATGCAACCGCTCGGTGCCCAAAAGGGGCAGGATGCCACCTGCCAACGCGGCCAGGGCAGCTACCAGGAAGCCCAGCACCCGCCGGCCATATAACGCGGCCAGGAACAGCAAAGCGGCCGGCATGCCGAACAACAGCGCCCCCCGGCTGAAGGTGAGCACCAATGCCGACAGCAGGCACGCCAGTGCCAGCACCCGCAGGACGGTGCCCGCGCGCAGCCAGGGCCTGCCCGATGCCGCACTGCCTGCGAAGACCAGCTGCGCGATCAACACCGGCGCCGCCCGTTCCAGCAATAGCGCCAGGTTGTTGGGCGATCCATAGCTCCCCAACGCCCGATGGACGCCCTCGGCGGTGATGGCGCGTTCGGTGAAGAAGAAGAGATACAGCGCATAAACCGCCATCGCCGTGGCGCCCAGCCAGAACGCCGCCACCAGCTGGCGGTTGCAGGCGCTCATCTCCTCAGGATGCCCATCCGCAGCGCGGCCCATCACGTGCCCGGCGCGCCGCACGAACCCATAGAAGACCGCCGCATCCCACACCACGACGTGGAACTCGTGGAAGGCGACCCCGATGTTGGGCGCCGCCAGGCTGGAGACGAGCGCCAACAGCACCAGCGCGCCGATGCCGGCATCCAGCGGCCAGCCAGGCGTCCGTCGCCAGCGCGCCCCTTCACCGTCGGCCAGGACAGCCAGCACACCGGCCAGTGGGAGCAACATGAGCGGCATGAGCGACCAATCCGCCTCTGCCAGCCAGCCCGTCTCCGCCGGCGGGAAGACGGTGGCCAGCGCGCCGAGTCCCCCCAGGCCGATGAACGCCCATGCCGCCACATCCCACCGTGATGCAGGTCGGCGCGTGACCAGCAGGCGCCATGTGCGCCGCACGACGAACGCGACCGCCACCAGCACGAGCAGCACCTCGCTGAGCGCGATCGTGCGCCCCAGGAGCGGCTTGGGCAGCAGGAAGAAGGGAATGCTGAAGAGGAGCACGGCGAGGCCCAGGTCGGGACGTGGCAACAGACAGAGGAACAAAGGCGCCAGGAGCGCCAGCGACAGCAGGGTGCTCGGCACCAAGTAGCACGCGGCCGTGACACCGACGAGCAACCCCAACAGCAGCGGAGTGCCCTGTCCAGCGTACCACGTCCCCAGCGCGACGACCCAGGCGCGCCAATTCAGGCGGCGCAGCGCCCAAAGCATGCCGCCCAGCGCCACCAAGGTCGCTGCCGCCGCGACCGCCAGGCCGACGCCCAGGATGCGCACATCCGCCTCGCGGCTGACGCGCCAGCCGATGAGCGGCCATTGATACCACCCCCCTTCGGCGACGATGTGCGCCTGGTGGCGTCCGTCGGGCAGATGACGTGCGACGGTGATCTCCGCCTCTTCTTCGAGCGGGTCGAACAACCACAGATAGGCGCGTCCATCCTGCTGCGGCAGCTGATTGGCGGGTTGATCGTCCACGCTGACGTACAACAGCCCGCGATATTCCCCGCGGCGCACCAGCAGGTCGAACCGCGTGCCCTCGAAATGGATGTCCAGCTGCGCGGGTGGGTATCGCGGCACGTCCAACCCGTCCAGCGAGGTGCGCCATGCGCCCTGGCGCCGGCCGGAAGGATGGGTCGCCGGATAAATGCCGACCGTGGCCACGTCGCCGCGCAGGTCGCTCGCCTGCCAGCCGGTCAGTGGCAGCAACGCGCGTTCGCCGTCCACCAGCGCCAATCCGCGGCGCGGATCGTCCGGCGCCAGCCCCTGCGCATCCCAGACCGGGAAGCACATCGGACCGAGCCACGGCCAGTGGGCGCGCGCGAAGGCGACCGCCTGGGCCGTGTAGCGTTCCTGGTCCTCTGGGAGCACGCTCGGCCAGGGCGAAGGGGCGCCCTGCCAGTCCGCGGGCAGCGCGCTCCAGCCGAAGCCGGTGATCCACACTGCCTTGGCGTGGTCGCCGTGGCGTTCCATCACCCGGCGCAGCAGCACGATGCGCGCGAAGTTCAGCCGCTCCGCCGCCGGCGGTTCATCCGGCGATGCGCGAAAGCCATAGGGCTGCGCCGCCAGCACATCGAACCACTGCGCCGCGTTCGCCTGATAAAGCTGCTCGAGGAAGTCCATCTCGTTCAGGTTCAGCGGCCCGCGTTCGACCGTGGGCGCCAGGGCGGCAGTCAGGATCGTCGCGTCGGCATCCACCGCGCGGATGGCGATCGCCGCCTCGCGCAACAGCCGGGCATACTGACGTGGCTCGACATAACGGTCACCCCAGTGCACGGAGAGGTTGGGCTCGTCCCAGATCTGATAGGCGTCGATCTGGGCGCCGTAACGCTGCGCCAACGCCTGAGCGAAAGCACCAAAATCGGACAACTCCGTGGGCGGTGTGTGTAAGGGACTTCCCGGTGGGCGTGCCCATGGCGGTGTGGTATCCAACAGGGCCAGTATTTTAATATTATGCCGAGCCGCTGCCGCGACGACGGAGTCCCAACGCGCCCAGGCGAACCGACCGCGTTGTGTCTCGATCTGTGCCCAGGGGAAGGGGAGGCGCAGCCAGCCCAGCCCCAGGCGTGCCATGCGGTCCAATGCGCGTTCGGCCTCTGCCTCCGTCAGGTCATACAGCGCGGCGGTCACGCCATAGGTCTTGTCCGCAGCGCGCCACACGGTGGGCGAGAGGCCGGGATATGTTGTCAGCTCGGTGTGGAGGCGCCACCCCAGTCCGAGCGTCACCCCTATACTGAGGAACAGACCGACCAGCCACACCAGGAAGGGGTAGAGGGGTTGCGGGTGCGTTGAATCTCTTCGCGTGGCATCCGATGGCATAGCGCACAGTATACCATAGGGGTGGTGAGGGGAGAAACAAACTGGGTATGCCCCTGCCGCTCCCGCACGGTCGCGGCGCGGATGGGTTTTTTTACCGCCGAGATCGC
>QEXY01000029.1 GCA_003130875.1 Ardenticatenia bacterium | reverse complement strand
TATCATCTCCTCAAAAGAACACCTTCATACACGCATAAGGGAGACGTAAATGCCCACTCCTGTCCTTGAATTACGCCACGTATCCAAACGCTTTGATATGACCCAGGCGCTGGACGATGTCTCGCTCACCTTGTATCCCGGCGAGATCCATGCTTTGGTGGGTGAAAACGGGGCAGGGAAGTCCACGCTCATCAAGGTGGCAACCGGGGTGTACCAACCGGATCATGGTGAGATTTGGGTGAACGGGGAGCGCGTCCAGATCCGCAACTCCCAGGAAGCGCAGGCGCTGGGCATCGCTGCCATTTACCAGGAGCCGATGGTCTTTCCCGACCTGAGCGTGGCGGAAAACATTTTCATCAGTCACCGCGACCGTGGCCCATTCGTGAACTGGCGCAAGATGTACGAGGACGCCGAAGCGATACTGGCCAAGTTAGGGGTCAACCTCGACGTGCGCGTGCCGGCGCGCGGCCTCTCTCTGGCGGCACAGCAGACGGTCGAGATTGCCAAGGCGATCTCCCTCAACGTATGCACGCTCATCATGGATGAACCGACCTCATCCCTCTCGGCCCACGAAGTGAGCCAGCTATTCCGCTTGGTGTCCAACCTGCGCGATCAGGGTGTCGCCATCCTGTTCATCGGCCACCGCCTGGAAGAGGTGTTGAGCATTGCCGACCGCGTCAGCGTGTTGCGGGATGGCAAGCTCATCTCGTCGCGCCCACGGGGTGAGGTCACCATTGATCAAGTCATTCGCGATATGGTGGGCCGCCGCATTGAAGAGTTCTTCGCCAAGAGCGCGGTGCAACGTGGTGAGCTGCTCCTCTCGGTGCGTGGATTGAGCAAAGAGAATGCCTTCAGCGACATCAGCTTCGATGTACACCGCGGCGAAGTGCTTGGCTTTGCCGGCCTGGTGGGTTCGCGCCGCACTGACGTCGGCCTGGCTCTGTTCGGGATCGAGCCAGCTGATGCCGGCCAGATCATTTTCGAAGGCAAGGAGGTGCACATTCGGTCACCTCAGCAGGCACTCCAGATGGGTATCGCCTACATCACCGAAGATCGCTTGCACTACGGCCTGAGCATGCCGTTGTCCATCGCCGCCAATATCACGTTGCCCACACTCTCGAACTATCTGGGTGCGCTCGGGCTGATTCGCAGCGCGGTGGAATATGCCGATGCCGAGGCGTTCCGTCAGCGTCTCTCCATCCGCGCTCCCGATGTGCAAGTGGAAGTGGCCAAGCTTTCGGGCGGCAACCAACAGAAAGTGGTGCTGAGCAAATGGCTCAATACCAAACCCAAACTACTCATCCTGGATGAACCAACGCGCGGCATCGATGTGCGCACCAAGGTAGAGGTGCACCACATGATCAACGAGCTCGCTGCACAAGGGCTGGGCATCATCCTGATCTCCTCCGACCTGCCGGAGATCATGGCGATGAGCGATCGCGTTCTGGTGATGCGCGAGGGTCGCCAGATGGGGTTGTTCACCCGCGAGGAAGCCACTCAGGAGAAAGTCATGGCCGCTGCGATGGGCCAGGAGTATAAAGTGCCGGAGACACAACGATGATGACATCTTTGCGACGTTCCATCCGCCCTGAACAAGTGCGCGAGTTGATCTTGGTCCTTGTCATCGTGGTGCTGGTGTTCTTCTTCGGCACCCAAATCGAAGGATATTACAGCTCCCGCACGTTCATTCGCATCTCTACCAGCATTGCCATTCTGGCCGTCGTGGCGGTTGGAGAAACACTCGTGTTTCTGACGCGCAACTACGACATCTCGGTCGGCTCGATTGTGGGTCTCACAGCCTTTTTCGTCGGCACGCAGCTCAACCACTACCCTGGCATACCGCCCATTGCAGCCCTTCTGATGGCGCTGGGGTTGGGCGCGATTATGGGAGCGTTCAACGGGGTTTTGGTGGCATACGGCCGCGTGCCGGCCATCATCGTTACATTGGGTACAATGGCTATCTATCGCGCTATGCTGGTGGAGTATCCCGGTATTAAAATCGTCCAGATGCACCTCTTGCCCAGCTGGGCGCAGGAGTTCTCGCGCGTCAACATCATCCAGGTGGGAGATTTCGAGTTGCGCTTGATCGTGGGCATTGCCCTGGCAGTGGTGATCATCTTTCAGCTGGTGCTCACCTATCTACCCTATGGACGGCGTCTATATGCCATCGGCTCCAATCCCGATGCAGCGCGGATAGCTGGCTTCCCGTACCAACGCATCGTCTTTATCGCCTTTGTGCTGTCGGGTACCCTGGCGGGCTTGGCCGGCTTCATGTTTATGGGACGCTTCGGCAACCTGACGGTCGGCGCGGCGATGGGAATGGAGATGCAGGCCATCGCCGCGGTTGTGGTGGGCGGTACCAGCACAATGGGAGGCGTTGGCTCCGCCTTCGGCACTTTGCTGGGCGCCGCGCTGATTGGCTTGTTGGACCAAAGCTTGCTCCGTTGGCCTCTCATCAGCGAGTTTTGGCGGGATGCTATATTGGGTCTGCTGATCCTACTCGCAGTAGCCGGCGATCGAGCAATTGTCGATCGGCTGCGCACACTGTGGGCGCGCAGCGAATTGCAGTTGAGACCAAGCATAGCCACCGCACGTCAGGAGGATAGCGTCCATGGTTCGTAGCGCCACACTTCCACTACAGCGCTTTCTAAATTGGCTGAAATCGTGGGAAGGCCTGTTGCTGGGCCTGCTGATCGTCATACTGATCATCAACAGCGCCCTCGTTCCCGCTTACCTCAGTGTGAGCAACCAGGTCAACTTATTCATCCTCTTCATCGAAAAAAGCATCGTTGCACTGATGATCGCTTTCATCATCATCAACGGCGAGATCGACCTTTCCATGGCCTCATTGATGGGGTTGTCCGCCGGCACGATGGCGCGCCTGTACGAATTGGGAGTGCCCTCCGGACTCGCTGTGCTGGCGGCGTTGTGTGTCGGGTTGATCTGTGGTGCCTTCAATGGGTTCTGGGTCGCCGTCGTCGGGCTGCCTTCGCTGGTGGTGACACTGGCCGGTTTGATCGCCTATCGTGGAATGGTCTGGGTATTGGTCGAGGACCGCTCGATCTCAGTTCTCCCAGCCTGGCTGAACGACCTCGGTCAGAAACCGCTCATCGGCCCATTTCCCTTCGCGTTGCTCCTCTTCTTCGCATTCGTCATCATAGGCTATATCATCCTGCAATATTCCGGATTTGGCCGCCTGGTGTATGTCATCGGCATTAACCAGGATGTGGCACGCTATTCCGGCGTCAACGTGCGGCGCGTTAAGATGATCCTATTCACTGCCTCGGGTTTCGTCTCCTCAATAGCGGGCCTGTTATATGCCGCTCGTCTGGGAGCAATGCGCAGCAGCACAGCGGAAGGATTCGAGCTCGACATCATCACCATGGTGCTGTTGGGCGGTGTGAGCATCTTCGGCGGCAGTGGAACGCTGCGCGGCGTCTTTCTATCTATCTTGATCATCCTCAATGTGCGCAATGGGATGGGACTGGCTTACATGTCGGCGAACTTGCAAACCGGAGTGATCGGCTTACTCCTCATCCTCTCCGTCTTGGTGCCGAATCTGATCAATGGCTTGCGTGCCAGAATGGCTCGACGCCGTGAGATGGTGCGCTCCCTGGAGATGGCGGAAAGCAGCTGATCTGTTCGTCCAGGCAGTCGTCCGACTCGGGAGGACGGCAACATTTTAGAGAAAGGAGGTGGTCCATCGGCATTGGGATAGATTCAGCTCAATCGGGCTCGTTTGAGTTGGGAAACAAGAAGTGTGCCTGTCAAAACCATAGATAATCAAAGAGGAGGGTGAACCATGAGAAAGTGCTCAGCTGCGTTCGCGATTCTGGTGATTGTGAGTATGTTGATGGCGCTGGCGCCGGCTGCCATGGCACAGGAACCGGTGAAAGCCACCCCCGGGCAGGCAGTGAAAATGGTGTTGCTGCCCAAGTTCCTGGGCAACATCGTGTTTGAGCAGGCACACGAAGGCGCCCTGCAAGCCGCCAAAGAG
>QEXY01000166.1 GCA_003130875.1 Ardenticatenia bacterium | reverse complement strand
CTGATCGTGCCGGTGGCGCTGGAGGCGGGCAGCCGGTTTGCCATCCGCGAAGGTGGTCGCACCGTGGGCGCCGGGGTCATCACCAAGATCTTGGAATAATCTGATGCGCACCGGATAAGTTTGCTCCATCTGCGCGTCCAGTTTCTTTGAGAAAGGAGGTGGGGGGCAGGAGATAAACTCAAAGCCCCCCTTTTAATGGCAAGATGGCGAAGAAAGCAATCCGAACGGTGATCACGTTGGCTTGTACCCAGTGTCGCGAGCGGAACTATACAACGGAAAAGAACCGACGCAATGACACGGCACGCCTGGAGCTGAGGAAGTTCTGTCCGCGTTGCCGCACTCACACCTTACATCGTGAGACGAAATAATAACCGCAAGACCCTGGGCGCTTGAGCCGAGGATTGCAAGATATCCTGCCGGCTCTGACAATCAGAGGTGTACCGTGGCCAAAGCAACAAGTCTCCTCCAGACAAGGGCAATGAGCCGGCTGATACAGCCGGTGGTGCAATATTTGCGTGACACGCGGGCCGAACTGCGCAAGGTCACATGGCCTACTCGCCAGGAGGCATGGCATCTCACCCTCATCGTGTTGGGTGCCACGGCGGGCATGGCGGCGATCTTGGGATTGGCCGACTTCGCTTTTGCAGAGATTATGAAACAGCTTGTCTTGGGCAGTTGGGTGGGCTATGTGGCCGGTCTGGTTGTTGTGGCCGCCGGTGTGCTCGCATGGTACTTGATCCAGAGAGAGTGAGCGATCATATACCTATCAGGATGACATCGGTGACTTTATTGGATAGCGATCCGTTGTGGGGAAATGGCTAAGACGACTCGTACGAAGTCGAAGACCAAAGCGGTAGCCAAGCTCGAGCCTGAGGCCACGTTGAGCGCCGGGGCAGCTCCTGAGGCTTCTGCGCAAGCCGAAGCTCCAGCCGAGTCTGAGGTGAGGAAACCTGCGGCGCCCGAGGGAGAAGCACAGGAAAAACCGGCGGAGAAACCACCGCGACCGGAGGGCACGGCATGGTATGTCGTGCACAGTTACGCCGGTTATGAAAACAAGGTCAAGAAAAATCTTGAGCACCGCATCGAATCGATGGGGATGCAAAATCAGATATTCCAGGTGATCGTCCCCACCGAGGAAGAGGTGGAGCTCAAAGACGGTCAACGCCGTACAACTGAACGACGCATCTTCCCAGGATATGTCCTGGTGGAGATGGTGATGAACGACGATACCTGGTATGTGGTGCGCAATACCCCTGGTGTCACGGACTTCGTGCGTTCGGGTTCCAAGCCGGTGCCGCTGCGGCCGGAAGAAGTGGACAAAATCTTGCGGCGTATGGAGGCAGAAGCTCCCAAGATCAGGGTGAGCTTCCGAGTAGGACAGAAGGTGCGCATCACGGAGGGCCCCTTCGAGGACTTCGTGGGCGTCGTCGATGCCATCGACACCGACCGGGCACGAGTACGCGTGCTCGTCAGTGTGTTTGGCCGAGAGACACCGATTGAAGTGGACTTCCTGCAGGTCGAACGCATTTAGCGAGACCTGGTTGGGATGGCAAAATTGGAGGGATCAGAGTACGCATGGCTAAGAAAGTAAAGGCAATTATCAAGCTGCAGCTGCCGGCGGGTAAGGCAACCCCTGCCCCGCCTGTGGGCCCGGCCTTGGGCCAGCATGGCGTGAACATTATGGCATTCTGCAAGGAGTATAACGCCCGCACCGCGGGCCAGGTGGGTTCCATTATACCGGTGGAGATAACGGTCTATCAAGATCAGACCTTCACCTTCGTCACGAAGACACCGCCGGTAACCGATCTGCTTAAAAAGGCAGCCGGTATCGAGAAGGGTTCGGCCACGCCCAATCGTACCAAGGTGGCTAGCATCACCCGCGCCCAGTTGCGCGAGATTGCAGAGATCAAGATGAGGGATCTGAATGCTGTGGACCTCGAAGGGGCGATGAAGCAAATCGAGGGGAGCGCGCGTAGCATGGGGATCACCATCAAGGATTAAAGCAACCGCACATTTCCGAGAAGTTTGTGGAAGGATCGTAAGACGGGTCCGTTAGCACCACAGGAGGTTTGACACCCGATGCCCAAAAGAGGAAAAAAGTATCGAGAAGCCGCTAAATTGGTGGATAGGAATCGCACATATTCACCCGCTGAGGCGATCGACCTGGCGCGACGGGTCTCCTATGCCAATTTCGATGCCACTGTCGAAGTGCACTTGAGAATGGGGGTTGATCCGCGCCAGGCAGATCAGCAAGTGCGGAGCACAGTGTCCCTGCCGCATGGCACGGGACGCACAGTGCGAGTGCTTGTCTTCGCCGAGGGAGAGGCCGAGAAGGCTGCTCGTGAGGCGGGCGCTGACTATGTGGGCAGCGACGACCTCATCAAGCGCATCCAGGATGGCTGGTTTGATTTCGATGTTGCCGTGGCAACTCCCTCGATTATGAGCAAGGTGGGGCGATTGGGGCGCCAACTCGGTCCCCGTGGTTTGATGCCCAGTCCCAAGTCGGGGACAATTGTGCCGGAGGATGACCTGCCCCGTGTGATCAAGGAGCTCAAAGCAGGCCGGGTGGAATTCCGTCTGGACAAGACGGCTAACATCCATGTACCCATCGGCCGCGTGAGCTTCAGCAATGAGCAGCTGCTTGAAAACTTGGCCGCCCTGATGGAAGCGGTGCAACGTGCCAAACCAGCCGCTGCACGAGGTCAGTATATCCGCCGTGTCACCATCGCCCCTACAATGGGGCCAGGCATCAAAGTGGACGTGCATCAGGCATTACAACTTCAGACAGCTTGATCGTCCGGAGGGTTGGATTTCCGAAATAGACTCGGACATGCCCAACTGAATAGTGCTGAAGACAGCAGGCGCGTCAGACGACGCTTAATCCAAAATGTCTTCGAATGTAGCGAAGGCTGAAAATGTTGGCCAGCCTGCCGAGGCAAAGTTTTCGTAGCTCTGAAGAGCCGATCTTTCGGTCTGTGGAGTGTCTTTGCATCGGCAGGTGCAAAGACACTTTGATTCTAGACAGAGGTGTGTCGTTGAGAAAAGGAGGTGAATCCATTGGCGATCACACGTGAAAAAAAAGAAGCGATAGTGGCACGATATGTAGCGGAGCTGTCCCGTAGCAAGGCCATCTTTCTCACCGATTACCGGGGTTTGACCGTGGCGAACATTCAGGCGCTGCGCGCCAAGCTCCGAGAAGCGCAGGGCGGTTATATGGTGGTCAAGAACACACTGGCCCAGATCGCGCTGGAGAAGATGGGGTGGCCTGTTCCTGAGGAGCTGCTGACAGGTCCGATCGCCATCGGCTTTGCTTACGGGGATATAGCCGCCGTTGCCAAGCTGCTGATGGAATATGCGCGCGAGACAAAGGTTCTACAAGTAAAAGGCGGAGTCGTGGAGGGCAGGGTGTTGGATGCGGCTCAGGTTGGCGCTGTGGCCGATCTGCCGCCACGCGAGATCTTGATGGCCCAGCTGCTCGGCCTTATCCAGCAACCCGCCGCGCGCTTGGCGGGGGTGCTCAACGCAGCCGGCAGCAAGCTGGCGGCAACCATCCAAGCATATGCGGATAAGCTCGAAAGTACTCCGGCAGCTGCTTGACGGACGCAAATTAGCAAGTGATTCCATTTATCACATATTGGGGAGGAAGATTTGATATGGCAGATTTACAGAAGCTAGCTGAGGAAATCCAGGGACTTACGTTGCTCGAAGCTTCCCAGCTCGTCAAGATCCTTGAAGAGAAGTTGGGGGTGACCGCAGCCGCGCCGGTCGCCGTGGCCGCCGTGGCGGGTGCTCCGGCAGCTGCGGCCGCTGCTGCCCCCGAGGTAGAAGAGAAGACCGAGTTTGATGTCATTCTCAAGGAAGTGGGCGCCAAAAAGATCCAGGTCATCAAGGTAGTACGTCAGCTCACCGATCTGGGCTTGCAGGAGTCCAAGGCGCTCGTTGAGAGCGCTCCCAGCACTGTGCTGCAAGGGGTCAGCAAAGAGGTCGCCGAGGACGCCAAGGCGAAGCTGGAAGCTGAGGGCGCCACGGTCGAGATCAAATAAGGAACCATCCCTTTCCATTCCCTTCTCCTCGTCAGGGGTCGCAAGACGTGGCTCGGGCGAGGAGAGGGGGATATCCCCTGGGTTACTTCTGGAATTCGAGCACCAGATTCACGAAAGAAGCCATTCGCTCGGATACCAGAGGCTGTGATGGCGCTTGCGCATATACCTGGAACAGGGGATAATCGGGGTCGGAGAGCAATAGCACCCAATCGCTCTTGCCGAACCGGATCTTGATGCCATCGGTGTTGTCGATTTCCTCGTTCCGAAAGTGCTGGCTGATCCGGCGCATCACAATACCCTTTGCCTCCCATGGACATGAAATTGCCTGGTGAAGCGTATAAGAGGGGGGCAAATCGGCCACAATGGCGGAGAGCGGGATATCGCTCAGCGCCAGATACTCCAACAAACGCACCGCCGCCATCATCCCATCGCTGGTGGCCTGAAAGGCGGGGAAGATGAAACTGCCATTGCCGGCAGCCGCCATGACGATATTGTTACCACAGGCAGCATTGCTGAGCGCACGGGCATCCGTTCGCGTGCGCACTACATGTCCGCCGTAGCGCGCTGCAACCAACTCAAATTCATCGGGCATTTTTACCGGGACCGCGATGGTACCGCCCGGATGGAAGCGCAGTACCAAATCCGCAAATGCCAGGGCAGCCAGCGAATCCGGGATGAGCTTCCCCGTGTCGTCGACCAGGAATATGCGCTCGCCCGAGACATCAAAACGGATGCCCAGACGGGCTTTAAGCGTCCCTGTGATGATCCCCAGGCGTTCCAGGTCCGCCTGGAACTCATATGGCTGGATAGCCAGGCGCGATTCGTCAATGTTGGCGTTGAGCGCCACCACATTACATCCCACTTCATTGAGGATGGTCGGAAACACACTCGCCACAGGCGAGTTGGCGTAATCCACCACGATATAGAAGCGCGCATGGCGGATGACATCCCGATTAACGCTTTGCAGAAAGCTGCGCAGATAGGTCTCCACGACCGCAGGAGCGTAGGCAATCGTCCCGATCTCGTCCAGATAGACGCGACGAAAGTCCTCCCGAAAGAAACTCTGCTCCACACGGCGTTTGCTGGTTTCGTCCAGGTTGGCGCCAGTATGGTCGAAAAACCGGATATCCACCATCCGTTCATCGTATGGAGACAGGCGCACATGGATGCCGGCCACCGCCACCGATTGACACGTGTAATAGCGGGCAATAGGCACCGGTTGAGTGCCCAGATCCCATACGTTGATACCTGCTGATGGCAAGCCCGAGATCAGCGCTCGCTTCAACATACGAGGACTACGATGAGGATCACGGTTGATGGTCACCAGGGAGCCTTTCGGCAAGATGCTGCCGAAAGCGGTGCCCAGCTTGGCGGTGAACTCCGGCGTCAGATCCACATTGACGACGCCGGTCACACCGTATTGACCAAAGAGGACACGTCGCCCTTGCGACCCCCAGATGATGCTGTTCCGTACAGTGATACCCGTCTCAATTTCCTTCCCGGGCCAGATCTTCACATTGGGGTGGATTACCGTCCCGCGGCCCACCAGCGTGTTATCGCCGATGACGGCGCCTTCTAGGATGATGGATTTCGCTCGGATATTGCACTGCGAGCATACGATGGCACCGCGCACCTCGGCTGATTCGCCGATATAGCAATGGCTCCATATCGCCGCGCGTTCGATTTGCGCGCGATTATCCACGATGGTGAAGTCGCGCACCATTGCGGGTCCATAGATAGTGGCGCCTCCTTTGACCTTGACTTCCTGCCCCAGATAAACCGGACCATAAATCGTGGCATCGGGCGCGATTTCCACCCCTGGTTCGGCCCAAACCCCGTTGCCGAGCTCCTGGCCCAGCTGGATGTGTCGCACACGACCCTCCAGTACGTCACTGAAAGCGCGCATATAGGCTGGGACGGTGCCGATGTCGCACCAGTAACTATCCTCGGCGATGTAACCATAGAGAGGTGCGCCTTCCTCCAACAAACTGGGCAACACGTCCTGTGAGAAGTCATAGCTTTGATGGGGGCGCAGACGGTCCAGTACCTCGGGCTCGAGTACGTAAATACCGGCGTTGACAGTGTCCGAGATCACCTGCCCCCATCCCGGTTTCTCCGTGAACTGGGTGATGCGGCCGTCTGGGTTGCTGATCACCAGGCCGTAGTCCAATGGATCTGCCACGCGTTTGAGGGTGAGGGTCACCAATGCTTCCCGAGAGCGATGGAACTGCACGAGGGCTGACAGGTCGACATCGGTGAGGATATCACCGCTGATCACGAGAAAGGTATCGTCCAACAGATCTTGTACTTGTTTGACACCGCCAGCGGTGCCCAGCGGAGACTCCTCGAACGAGTATCGAATCAGCATACCCAGCTCACTGCCATCTCCGAAATAGTCTTGGATCTGATCTGCCAGATGATATACGGTGATGATCACCTCGGTGATGCGGTGGAATTTCAAAAGGTTCAATATATGCGCCAACACCGGCTTGTTGACCACCGGCACCAATGCCTTCGGACGCGCGATTGTGAGGGGGCGTAATCGCGAGCCCGAACCACCTGCCATGACCACTGCTTTCATAGATATCTCTCCACTTTCACAGCTGAACCACCGGGTCATGAACCTTTGATGTGATAATGCCCGTCTGTGGGGGAAGGGGACTTCTTTGTAGAACGGCCTCGGCTGCTTCGAACGAGGACCTTGCTCTGAGGTCTATAAGTGGAGCCGAGCTGGTTCTATCCCTCTCCGGACTTTGAGCACGAGGGGCAGAACCTCCTCTAAAGGCGCCTCCTGTCTGTCCGAACGAGGGGACAAACCATGACAACCTTCTGCGATGGTCGTGTACTATCCGAGCGAGCCCCCATGCTCGCCAACGGCTTGGCATAACGGCACAAAAGAAGAAAATGCAATGATGACCGGTTAACGCGAGCCACAGGAGGCACAGTGGCCGCCTGCACAGGAGCCACAGCTGCCCGTGCCGGAAATAGCCTGTGAGCTCCCGTTGCCGCCCGTCTTGCTGAAAGCGCTAAATACCGAGAGCTTGCGGGACGTGCGCCAGCTATGACACACATGGCACTCCACCGGCTCGTCGGCCTGGCTCATCGGGCGCAGCACCTCGGTCTTGCTATTACAATCGGCACAACAGTACTCGTATAGGGGCATATCCTGGAGCTCCTGCCAATATGACAATCGCTTATTTTTATTCTATGTCATACTGAGGCGATCGTCAAGTGAGAGAAGTATTTGCACCAGGAGATCGTTACCCGGTGATCGAGACGATCTGGACAAAAGCGACGCTCCGCGCATCCACGGAGTTGTGGAAACACCTGCACCAGGCGGAACCTCATATGGCCGAACGGGCTTATTGGGAAGGATACGCGATGTACTCGGTGAGGGCAAGGGAGCAGTGGGTACATCCGTACCACAAGTCAGGCAGCATCCGCGCCACAGTGCGAACGTGGTGCACCGCGCGTCCGGTGGTGCGCTAATGGGCTGCCTGTTACCAGGGGTTTGCTTAAAAACGGGACATGGGACTACGATAATCTTAGCTACTCTCCGGCTGGCACAAGTCGGCCAAATTCGACAAGCTTAAGAAGCGTTGATGGCCTTCCTTTCGCTTCAGAATCTCAAAAAATTCTATCCCGTTGCCATAATCCTCTGTCTCCTGGTGGTGTTCTCGTTGCGTACCTATGCTCTGGCGGCCGAGTCGCTCTGGGAGGACGAGATTTTCAGCGCATTGCAGGCGAGCTTGCCACTCGCTGCTATGCTGCGCCAGACAGCCAGCGACATCCATCCGCCCGGGTACTACCTTTTGGTCGGCGCTGCCGCACGATTGCTCGATTGGGTCGCCTGGCCGCCTTCTGTTGCCACGGATTGGCTGTGGCGGATGCCCTCCGCCTTGGCCGGCGTACTGGCCGTCGCGCTCACCTGGCGCTTGGCGCGTGCGTGGCTGGGACGAGAGGTCGGGTTGGTGGCAGCGTTCTTGTTGGCCCTCAGCCCGGTGGCGGTGCATTACAGCCGCGAGGCACGGATGCATGCACTTTTCATGGCGATCGGAGTGCTGAGCACATGGGCGCTGACTTGCGCACTGCGTTCGCACCGGCACGGATGGTGGCTGGCTTACGCCCTGGCGACGGCAGCGGGTATGTACACATTCTATGTGGGTCTGGTATTGCCACTCGTGCATGGGGTCTGGCTGGCTGTATATCTCCTGGCGCAGCCGACGCGCACGGCAGTTCGCCCCACTGTGGCCGGCTTTATCCTCAGTATAGGGTTGGCCTCAGCGCTCTATCTTCCGTGGTGGCCGGTGGTGTGGCAAATCGTGTGCCTGCGCCTTGCGATGTCGGCCACGCTGCCAGCACATAGTGGCACAGTGCCATCGCCCGATTCCCTAGCACAAGCGATCTCGGCGCTCGGGCCAGGCAGGAATGCCACCCCATGGCTCTGGTTCACCCTCTGGCTCATCGGGCTGCTATACACAGGCGCCGACACATCGGGTGCCCGGAAAGCACGTCGATGGCATCTGGCCGTGTGGGGTGGTCTCTGGCTGATACTGCCTCTGATGGCGGCAGCACTTTCGGGTGACCCGCGCGTCCGACATGCACGCTACGCCTTTTTGTTGCCGCTCTACCTTATCTTCGTGGCTCAGGGAATCCGAGGACTCGCCCAATCCTTGAAACCGGTATGGGGGCGTCTCTCGTCGGGTGCTTTTGCCCTCATAGCTGCTTTGTTGGTCCTGCTCAGCGCATCGCATCTGCCTGAGGTCTATCGACCTGTGCGCACCGCCTGGCGAGAAGCGGCGGCCTACCTGACGGAGCGGACGCGTCCGGGTGACGTGATCATCAGCGATGCATTGTTCGACACAGGGCGTTATCTGGGCTATTATTATCGGGGACCAGCTGAGCTGACCACACCAGCTATGCTGGTGGCGACGTTGCCTGGGCGGATAGAGGGTATGCGCGTCAGCGGCGGGCGCGTGTGGGCTGTAACCCGCTTCCGACCGCATCCAGTGGCAGCGGTGCGTCCGGTGGAATTCCCCGGTCTGGTGATCTCCGAACCTCAGCTGCCTGTTTATGAGGCCGCCGTGTTGCAAGAGGCGGTCATCGACCTGATGCGCCAGGCGGTGACGGCGGCCCCGGAGTGGGCCGAACAGATGACGGCCCGAGGTTTGATGCAACCCGACGCGCGCGTGACCCGTGCGGCCGCCTATCTCTTCCTGGGGGATGCCTTGCGTGCTGCCGGGCGCCTGGCCGAAGCCATCGCCGTCTACCAGGCGATGGTGACAGATGATCCTGCTTCTCCAGGGGGTTACGTTGTATTAGCTGAGGCATATGCGGCGGCAGGGCGCTTTGAGGAAGCCGTGTATGCTTACCGGCAGGCGGTAGCCCGGCAGCCACGCTGGCAGGGGGCGCGTGCTGAGGCGGCTGAAGCCCTCGCCGACGCAGGTGAGTGGGCTGCCGCGGTCGCAGCATATCAGGCACTTACCAATCCATGATCCTAGCGGGCGACAGATGAGAAACGGGTGGCCAAAATATAAGAAACAAGTCTTCAATGCGCTGCGCATCCTGGTCAGCATAGTGCTGATTGTGCTCATTGTGCGCAGTGTGGATCTGGCAACACTTTGGAACGTGTTGCAGAGCGCCGATCCCTGGTATCTGGTGGCGGCGTTGATCGTCTCGATGCTGGGCGTGGTGGTGCGCGCGGTGCGCTGGCAGATCCTGTTGCGCGACCAGGCGGTCTCCGCTTCGCTGGGCGAGCTGACCATTCTATGGTTTGTCAGCTTCCTCTTCACCAATTTGCTACCCAGTGGTATCGGCGGTGATGCCATCAAAGCGTATGAGCTCTCACGCAGCACGGGCCAGAGCGCTCAGGTGATCAGCACCGTTTTGGTAGACCGTTTTATGGGGCTCTTTGCGTTGCAAGCCATCGCGCTGGTGGCGTTGCTTTTCAGCTGGTGGCTGATCCCATCCCAAATCGCCATCTTCACCGTGGTCATCTTCGGCGTCAGCTTGCTGGTTGCCTGGCTCATCTCTTCGAAGCCGTTGTGGGATGGACTGGCAAGACGTCTGCCGCTCTTTGCCCGTGCACGGGCGATCCGACCGGTGCACGCCTTGGTCAGCTCGCTGCAGAGCTACAGCCCCGGGGCATTAGTGCGGGCGTTTGGGGTGGGGGTGAGCTTTAACATCTTGCTCATCACGATGAACGTGCTTCTGGGTTATGCATTGCGTATGGACCTGCCGCTGGCCTACTATTTGGTCTTTGTGCCGATCACCTCAGTGGTGCTCATCGCACCCATTTCCTTCGCTGGGTTGGGGGTGCGCGAAGGTGCCTATGTGTATTTGTTCACCCAAGCCGGCACCGCACAGGCCGTGGCATTGTCGCTATCCCTGTTGGTGTATGTCATCGGCACAGTGGCGCCCGGCGTGGTCGGCGGGGTGGCATATCTGCTGCGCGGCGCCCACAGCTATCGCGCTGTCGAGGAGAAGTGATGCCTCACAAGTTGGTCGCTCGTGTGGCGCTGCTCTGTGCGCTTGGGCTGGCCAATGGGGTGATCCTGGCCGGCGCCCCCGACACGGTGCGCTGGCTGGCTGGCATGGCACTGCTCTTCGTGTTGCCCGGACTGCCGTGGTTGTGGGGGATGAACTGGTTGGGCACCCAGGATGGCATCGAACGTCTGGTGCTGTTGGGCGGGCTCTCCTGTGCCCTCGCCTCGGTCGCTTTGCTGGCAGCGGTCTATTGGCCCCAGCCGCTTGACCTCACCCAGGTGCTCCTCGCGCTGCACGTGGTAACGCTGGGTGGGCTGGTGTTCTCGGCGTTGAGGCCCAACGGCACGCCCGGCGGATGGCATTGGCCGCGCGGTGTGACTCGGGCTGGTTGGGTGGCCATTCTGATCGTGGCGATCTATCTGCGCTGGAACACCTTGGGTTACGGCGAGTTCCACGAGGACGAAATCGAAAACATGGTCCTGGCTGTGCGCGCGATGAAAGGGGAAGAATACGCTCCCTTCCTGGACAGCAAAGGGCCTATCCACTGGCTGATCCCGGCGACGGTGTGGCTGACTCACGGCTGGATCAACGAGGGGCTGGCGCGCGCCCCCTTCGCTCTGTGCAGCACTCTGACTGTGTTGGCTGTCTTTATGCTGGGGCGGCGCATGGCCGGCGCCGGGGTGGGCCTGGTCGGTAGCGCGCTGGTGGCGGTCAATGGCTTGCTGGTCGCCTATGCGCGCCACGTGGAGAATCCCAGTATCATTGTGCTGTGGGCGGTGTTGGCGGCATGGTGCGCGTGGCGATTCCACGAGTCGCGCGATCCATACCACCGGAACGCGGGCGCCTGGCTGATAGTTGGATGGGGGTTGCTTGGAATCGGGCTGGTCGCACATCCTAATATGATCCTCTATGTGCCACCTTTTATGGGGATGGTGGTGCTGACGCTCTGGCGACGGCGGTCGCTGTGGCGGCATGCGCGTCTGGCGATGCTGGCCGGCGGGGTGCTGTTCCTCGCGTTGGCAGCGGCTTTCTATGTGCCCTTCGTGCAGGATCCTTATTTCCCGCGCGCGGTCGAATACTACACGACAGAGCGCGTCGGCAGTGCCTGGTTATACAATCGGGCAGCCGATTTGCTGGAGCTCGAGAGCGAGTACAGCTCGCGTTTCTATACCCCATGGGTGGTGTTCTTCTCTGCCGTGGCACTTTTGGGGGCTTTGCGTCGCGTGGGGCGCGCTGGGGCGTGGCTGGCAGCTATCGCCGGGGTGGCCATTGTGACCACGTTACTCTGGCCGGCGTTGTGGGTATGGGGGGCGTTCAATATGGCGCTGCTGCCCTACGTGCTGCTCATCGGCGCAGTGGTCCTCTCCAAGCATGTTGCGTTCCACATCAAAAGCCTGGCCCTCTGGTTCGGCGTGCCCTATGTAGCACTCGCCTTCTTCGCACGCGACGCCGCCACGCACATTCGCAATGTGCATCCCTTCTGGATGCTGTTGGCCGGATGGGGCTTCCTGGCGGTGTGGACGTGGCTGCAGGGCCATTGGGGAAAGGTAGCACGCTGGGCGTTGGTCGGGCTTCTCGGTGCCTGCGGCGGTGCCATCTTGTTCTACGAGCATCTGCAATATCTGGGCACCGTGGCGGATTATTGGCGTGCCGAAGCGAATGCGCGTTATGCCGACTTGTCGTGGTATCGTCTGGTGTATGGCGGGTTGCCGCGTCCGCGCAAGCTGGTCAGCAATCCGCGGCTGAGCGGCTGGAAGGTGGTCGGCGTGCTCTATGCGCAGGGAGCGCTACGCGGCGACTTCCGCACCATCAAGGAATCGTTCGCCGTGCCCATCTGGTACACGTTTCAGACGCCGCGTTCATGTTTCGAGGATCCGCAGAATTATTTTGTGGCGATGGGCGCGCGCGGTCTGCCTGCCGAGTTCGACCGACTGCCTGCGCAGGGTTATCGATTGACACGCGTCGTCTTGGTGGACGACCAGCCGCGGCTCTTTATGTGGGAACGCCATGGTGCTGAGTCGGCGGCTCCCACTATGTACCGGCTGGACGACTATCGAGCGCTCTACGATCGCATGGCCACACCGGCGCGTTACACGCACGATTCACAAGGCGAACATCCGTTGCATATCGTCTGGGGGGAACGGTTGCTGCTGCGCGGATATGACATAAGTGCCACGCGCCTCAAACCGGGCGAGCGACTGGAGCTCGCCTTGTACTGGCAAGCGCTGGCGCCGATGTCTGTGCGCTATCGCGCTTTCGTCCACGTGGAGCGTGAGCGCATTTGGGGTCAGCACGACGACGATCCAGTATGCCGGCTGCGCACCGATGAATGGCGTCCGCCGCAGAGCGGTGTCGGTCAGTTTCGCGTCTCGCTCGATCCCGACACCCCACCTGGACGTTATCCGGTCTTGGTGGGCGTTTACGACCCTGAGACCGGTGTGCGGTTGGAAGCCAAAGACGAGAATGGCCATTCGCTCGGTTCTGCTGTTGAGTTGATCACCATTACTGTGGAGTAAAGAGAATATGAGCGCATCTTCTACACCCCAACTGTCGGTCATCCTGCCCGTGTACAACGAAGCTGAGAACATCCCACATCTCTTCGCCGAGCTGATCCCCACGCTGGAGTCCATCGGGCGCAGTTTTGAGGTCATCGCGGTGGACGATGGCAGCCGTGACGACAGCTTCGCCCGCCTGGCTGAGATCCACCGGCGTGACCCGCGCGTGCGCGTTGTGCGACTACGCCGCAACTTTGGCCAGACGGCAGCGTTCGCAGCCGGATTCGACCGGGCGCGTGGGGATGTGGTCATCACGATGGACGCCGACCTGCAGAATCCGCCAGGTGATATTCCGCGTCTGCTGGCCAAAATGGAAGAAGGCTACGATGTCGTGAGCGGCTGGCGCGTCAACCGATGGAAAGAGGGGCTGGGGACCTTCTTCACGCGGCGCATCCCCTCTGCCATCGCCAACTGGGCGATCTCCACGGTGACGGGGGTGTACCTGCATGACTACGGCTGTTCCCTAAAAGCGTATTGCCGCGATGTGGCACGCGAGATCCGCCTCTACGGCGACATGCACCGCTTCGTGCCGGCCATCGCCAGCTATTACGGGGTGAGCATCGCCGAGGTGCCGGTCAACTACCGCGCCCGGCGCTATGGCAAGAGCAAGTACGGCATTGGGCGCACCATCCGGGTGATCCTGGACTTGCTCACTGTGCGTTTCCTGTTGAGCTACTCAACGCGTCCGATCCAGATCTTCGGGCTGATGGGTCTGATCGCCATCGTATTGGGGACGGCGATCGGCCTGTACCTGACCGCGCTCAAGTTTCTCTACGGCGTGTCGCTGACCGAGCGACCGCTGCTCTTGCTCGCCATCATGTTGTTCACCGTGGGTGTGCAGCTGGTCTTGATGGGATTGTTGGCCGAGCTGGTGGTGCGCACTTATTTTGAGAGTCAGAACAAGCCCATCTACGCCGTGCGAGAAGAGTTGGAGTGATCAGGTTCGTTCAGACAAGTGCGCGCTCGCCTGCCCCTGGATTGAAATACGCCCGTTCACACTTTGCATATTGCCGCATCGAGGATAGCCATGTTATAATGCGGCCGGGTAGGGCTGTGCAGGGTTTGCCTCTCCGGTCGTATGTGAGAAATCTCTTTGAAACCTTCCCAAGAGCACCCCAAAATAATTGCATGCATCAAGGAGGAACGCGAAATGTCCGCCCAAATCATCGATGGCAAGGCGATCTCGGAGGTGATTCGAGCCGAGATCAAAGCGGAAGTGGAGGAGATGAAGGCCAAATACGGCAAAGTGCCCGGGTTGGCCACGGTCCTGGTGGGAGAGCGCAAAGACTCTCAGACGTACGTGCGCAGCAAGAAGAAAGCGTGCGCCGAGGTGGGGATCACCTCGTTCGGATACGATCTGCCGGAAAACATCAGCCAGGCGGAGCTGCTTCAGATTGTGCGCGAGCTGAATGCCAATCCGGAGGTGCATGGGATTCTGGTGCAGCTGCCCCTACCCGCACATCTCGATGAAGAGGAAATCCTGGGTGCCATCAGCATTGAAAAGGATGTGGACGGTTTCCATCCGCTCAACATTGGTCGTCTTTCGATGAAGCGCCGTGAGCCGCTGTTTGTGCCATGCACACCGCGCGGATGCATCGAGCTGCTCGATCGTATGCACATCCCCATCGAGGGCAAAGAGGCGGTGGTGTTGGGGCGCAGCAATATTGTGGGGTTGCCGGTGGCGATGTTGCTCTTGCACCGCAACGCGACGGTGACGATCTGCCACTCGCGCACACGCGACTTGCCCAACGTGGTGCGCCGTGCTGACATCCTGGTCGCAGCCGTCGGACGGGCGGAGATGGTGCGGGGCGACTGGGTGAAGCCCGGCGCGACGGTGATCGACGTGGGCATCAACGCCGTGCCCGACCCGGACAAACCCGGAGGCCACCGCCTGGTTGGCGATGTGGCGTTTGATGAAGTAAAAGAGGTGGCGGGCGCCATCACGCCAGTGCCGGGCGGGGTAGGACCGATGACCATCGCGATGTTGTTGCGCAATACGGTGGACAGTGCCAAGCGCTTCTACGGCATCCAATAAAAGGTCGAGCGCGGTCGGACGAGAGCTAAAGCGGAGCGTATTGGGGCATGGTTCGGTGGGTTTGGAAAGGAAAGTGAGAATGGCGAGTCGCGTGAGTCTAATCCGAGGAGAGGAGCGTCGCCAGAACATCCTGGCGGCGCTGGATGCCATCGCGGCGGATGTCGCACCCTTGTTGCAGGTGGATGAGATTCTAGTCAAGCCCAACCTCGTGTGTGCCGATAATCCGCTGGCGGTGACCCACGTGGATGCGGTGCGGGCCGTGTTGGATTGGTTGCGCCAGCGTACCGACGCCCCTATCGTGGTTGCAGATGGCACCGCGCTCAGCAGCACGTGGGAGGCGTTCCGGCGCAATGGTTATCAGAGTCTCGCGGACGAATACCGCGCTGTCCGGCTTGCGGACCTCAATGCCGACGAGCCGGTCACTTTGAGTGCCTTCGACTGGCGGCTGCGACCCCGTTCGCTCGAAGCCAGCCGTACTGCGGTGCGGAGCCGGCTGCGCATTTCGCTTGCGGTGCCCAAGACCCATGATGTGGTGTTGGTCACATTGGGCTTGAAGAACATGATCATGGGCAGCTTGATCAGCCGGCTTTCCTCGGTCGACCGGCATACGGGCACGCCGCGCTCGAGCTGGGCGGGCCGGGTCATCCACGCAGCCGAGGGGATGTATCTGGCGTTGCCGGCGATGATCCGCAACAGCCACTTCATCGCTCAGGTTAAGGAACTGTTCTTCGGCAATGTGGGCCGCTCCAGCAAGGCAGCGGTGCACCAGGGCTTCCCGGTGATCCATCTCAATCTCTTCACCCTGGCGAAGCACCTGTATCCGCACCTCACGGTGCTGGATGGCTTTGAAGCAATGGAAGGCAACGGCCCGAGTGACGGCGAGGCGGTCGCGTGGCACATCGCGTTGGCGAGCACAGACTGGCTGGCCGCCGATGTCACTGCAGCGCGGCTGATGGGCTTCGCATTGGAAGAGGTGGGCTATCTGTGGTACTGCGCGCAGGCAGGATATGGCGCCTGGGAGGAGGCGGATATCGAGCTGGTGGGCAATGCATCGCCGGAGCAAGTGCGCCGACGCTTCAAGCGCCACGCATTGGGCGACGTACAGAATCGCTGGCGCTCGCCGGCGGTGCAGCGTCAGGTGGAGCTCCGCCTGGGATCGACGCCATAATGGGGAAATCAGACAGGGCGACCCACAACATCGGCGCGCGACACTAGTCGAGATGCTGCAAGGTGGGAGGCGATGCGGTCATAATGGGCGAAGAAAGAAACCACGCAATAGAGGGTGCTCCGCCCTCGAACTTCATCAAGGAAATCATCGAAGAGGACCTGCGCACCAATCGCTTCGGTGGACGGGTGCACACCCGCTTTCCACCGGAGCCGAACGGCTATCTGCACATCGGCCATGCCAAGTCCATCTGCCTGAACTTCGGATTGGCGGAGGAGTATGGGGGGTTGTGCAATCTGCGCTTTGACGACACCAATCCCACCAAAGAGGATGTCGAATATGTGGAATCGATCATCGAGGATGTGCGCTGGTTGGGTTTCGATTGGGGAGATCGGCTGTTCTATGCCTCGGACTACTTTGAGCAGCTGTATGAATATGCCGAGCAGCTGATCCGGCTGGGCAAGGCGTATGTGTGCGATCTGTCACTGGATGAGATCCGCGAGTATCGCGGCACGTTGACCGAACCGGGGCGGGAGAGCCCGTATCGCAACCGCTCGGTGGAGGAGAACCTGGACCTCTTCCGTCGGATGCGCGCTGGCGAGTTCCCGGACGGCGCGCGCACCCTGCGCGCCAAGATCGACATGGCTTCGCCCAACCTGAACATGCGCGATCCGGTTATCTACCGCATCCGCCATGCCGAACACCACCGCACCGGCAACAAATGGTGTATCTACCCGATGTACGACTTTGCCCACTGTCTGTCCGACTCGATCGAAGGGATCACCCATTCGATCTGCACGTTGGAATTTGAGGATCATCGTCCTCTGTACGACTGGTTCCTGGATGTGTTGGGGGTTTATCATCCGCGCCAGATCGAGTTCGCGCGCCTGAACCTCACCTACACTGTGTTGAGCAAACGCAAGCTGCTGACCCTGGTCGAGCGCGGCTATGTGCGCGGTTGGGATGACCCGCGGATGCCCACCCTTTCGGGCCTGCGTCGGCGCGGCTATACGCCCGAAGCGATCCGCAACTTCGCCGAACGCATCGGGGTCGCCAAGACCAACAGTGTGGTGGACATCGCTTTGTTGGAACATTGTGTGCGCGAGGACTTGAACAAGCGGGCGCCGCGCGTCATGGCCGTCCTGCGTCCGCTGAAGGTGGTGCTGCTGAACTATCCCGAAGGACAGGTGGAAGAGGTCGACGCGATCAACAACCCGGAGGACCTCAGCATGGGCACACGCAAGGTGCCCTTCTCGCGCGAGCTCTACATCGAGCGTGATGACTTTCGAGAGGATCCGCCCAAGCAGTTCTACCGCCTGGCGCCAGGGCGTGAGGTGCGCTTGCGCTATGCCTACTTCATCAAGTGCGTGGATGTGATCAAGGATCCCCAGACAGGCGAGGTGGTCGAGCTCCACTGCACCTATGACCCGGCAACGCGCGGCGGCAATGCACCGGACGGACGCAAAGTCAAAGCCACTTTGCATTGGGTATCGGCAGCGCACGCGATCGAGGCGGAAGTGCGCTTGTATGACCATCTTTTCACCAAACCAGATCCCAACGACGTGGAAGAAGGTCAAGATTTCACAGCGAACATCAACCCCAATTCGCTGGAGGTGTTGCCTTCCTGCTGGGTGGAGCCGAGCTTGAAAGGGGCTCCTATTGGCAGCCGCTATCAGTTCGAACGTCTAGGGTACTTCTGCGTGGATCCGGATTCGGCAAACGGCAAATTGGTATTCAACCGCACGGTGACGTTGCGCGACACGTGGGCCAAGATCGAGAAGTCCCAGTCCCAGAGATCGGATCAGGAGTCATAGAGAGGCCACTATGAGTCAAACCCAGATGGTGCGCGTGCGCTTTGCGCCCAGCCCTACTGGGCTGCTGCACGTCGGAGGCTTGCGCACAGCGCTTTTCAACTGGCTTTTCGCGCGCCATTGCGGCGGCGCCTTCATCCTGCGCATCGAAGATACCGATCGGAAACGCTATGACCCGCGTGCCCTGCCCGACCTGCTGGAGAGTCTGCGCTGGCTGGGCCTGGACTGGGACGAAGGTCCGGAAGTGGGCGGACCCTATGGCCCCTACTTTCAGTCTCAGCGCCTCCATCTCTATCAGCAGTATGCGCGTCAGCTGATCGAAAGCGGCGCGGCCTATTATTGCTTCTGTGGTCCCGAGCGGCAAGGCAGCGAGGAACCCGCCCAGGTGGCGCGTCGCGGCGCCGCTAGCGGTTATGACCGGCGCTGCCGGTGGATCGATCCGCGCCTGGCGGCTGAGCGCGTGGCAGCGGGCGAGTCAGCGGTCATCCGCCTGAAAATGCCTCTGGAAGGCACCACTACCTTCCACGACTTGATCCGCGGCGATATCACCGTGGAAAACAGCACCCAGGACGATGTCGTCTTGCTCAAGAGCGATGGCTATCCCACCTATCATCTCGCCAATGTGGTGGATGATCATCTGATGCACATCACCCATATCCTGCGGGCAGATGAATGGATTGCCTCGGCACCCCGCCATGTCCAGCTATACCGTGCTTTCGGCTGGCAGATGCCGGCCATTGCACACCTGCCAGTGGTGCTCGATCCGAGCGGCAAGGGCAAGATGAGCAAGCGCAAGAAGATCGCGCCGGATGGTCGTGCGTTGCCGGTGCATGTGCGCGATTTTCGCGAGGCCGGCTATCTGCCGGAGGCGATGTTCAACTACCTGGCGTTGATCGGCTGGCGTTACGATGCCCACACCGAGTTGATGAGCCGCGAGGAAATCATCGAGCGCTTTACTATCGAGCGCATCAATCCCACCGCGGCGGCTTTTGACTACCAGAAACTGGATTACTTCAACGGCGTGTACATCCGCAAGCTGAGCGTGGAGGACCTCGCCGAACGGCTGATGCCGTTCATCCAACGAGCCGGCTGGCATGTCGAGCGCGAGATGCTGCGGCGCATGGTGCCCCTGATCCAGGAACGCATAGAACGCCTGGACCAGGTGACCAGCTTGGTGGATTTCCTCTTTGTGGAAGAGTTGCCCGACTATGATGCCCAGCTGTTAGTTCCCAAGCAGGCGGACGTGCCAGCGACCCGCAGCTGGTTGGAACATGCGCGCGAGGTGCTGGCCCAGGTGGAGCCCTTCACCCACGATGCCATCGAGCAGGCGCTGCGGGCGCTTGCCGCGCAATTGGGGGTGAAGACCGGACAGCTGTTCCAGCCGGTGCGGGTGGCGATCTGTGGACGGTTGGTCGCTCCGCCTTTGTTCGGCACATTGGAAGTGCTGGGACGCGAGCGCGTGCTGCGGCGTCTGGACCGCGCCCTGGCGAAGCTGGCTGAAGTCAACCCGCAGATCACCTGTTAGAGGTGCATTTTAGTTTTGGGCAAGATGGGGCTCCAACCGAACCGCGCGCGTCACACCAGGTTACGCTTCATTCTGTCCCAAATTTGTCGAAATATACCCACCTGCCCGCAGACCCCTCGTGCGAGGTCGTGCGCATCCCGCGGAGGACTTTTGCCCATCTCGTTATGGACGTCCCTCTGCGCGATGGGAACCATCGCACAGAGGTTTGTTCTTCGACTTGCCACAGCAGCACAGCGTCACCCGATTGCGCGTTTCCAGTAACTGGCCGTCGGAACGCTCAATCGGGATGTAACCGGTCACCCATAGCGGGCCTTGGATCGCTCCCTCGGCGGTGATCTCGGTGGTCACCGCAATCTGCTGGGGCAAGTCTGGCTCGATGTCCGGCTCCCCTTCGGCGATGGCATAGGTGAACGAGCCAGAGGGACAGCGTTCCACCATGGCGATGACCAGTGAACGCACGTGGGTATCATCCGTATTGGCCACCATGTGTTCCACGGTGCTGGAGCGCGTGCCACAGAAACCCGCTTCGGAACACAGCGAATAGTCGCGCCGCACCACGATGTTAGTGCCGACAAAGACCTTTTGGCGCTCGGCCGTGGGACGCAGATCAGCGGTTTCGCTGCCGTCAAACGGCTCGAAGAGATGGGTCATATCGCAGAAGGGTTTGTTCGCAGAATGCCCACAACGACACAGGGTATAAGTGCCTTTGGTCTCGATGGGGCCCTCCTTCTGCCAGGTCAAGGGTTCCCCGTACTCTGAGACCACCTGGCGCTTGCGCACCAACGGCACATCGCCATAGACATGGTAAGGACCATCCCTTTCGATCACAATGCGCGGTGCGTTGGACGTCTGGGATGATGGATTATTATCTGACACAGCTATCTTGCTGACCTCCTCAGGTGGGACAATATTTCACTCTAAAGCCTCTTTTTCCCCTTATTTAGCATCAATTGCTTACATGCGCCAAATCTGGGGATGCCGCCATGAGGCGGCGACACAAACGCGCTAGCAACCAGTGCGTCGGGATGAGCAGCCATAAGTTGGGCACATAGTAGAAAATCGCCGCTGTGGTGATGAGCAGGCTGGCGTCGACCAGGATGCGTTCGGAGGTCAGCGGTTGCGACGGCCGTCCTGCCCACCATGCACACAGCCCCGATTCCATCAACACCAGCGCGACACCCCCCATCACGCCCAGATAAAGATCATCGCTCAGCCACCAGATAGCAGCCCGATAGAAGCTCCAATGGAGGGCGGCATACACCACCGTCGCAGGCACGGCGACGTCATCGAGGCTCTCGAAAGAGCGCGGATCATCGTGCGTCGGGCGGCGTGCATCGCGATAGAGTGCCCAGGCAGCAGCCAACACTCCAGCCATCAGGACGGTCAGGCCGGCCCATTGTCCCAGATGAGGCAGCCAAGTGCGCAGCAGCAACGCCACGCCCATGCGCAGCTGCTCCCCTATCCCGCTCGCGGCGGCCAGCGCGGCAGCGCGTGGCAGTTGCTCCAATCCCACCAAGCCCAGATAACCGGCAGGTAACACGCCCAGCAAGAGGGCAACATAAGGGAGACCTATATAGTAGCCAAAGCGCAGAAGTGAAGAACCCCAATGTATCCAGCCAGGGTGTCGGGGAGCACGCGCTCGGATGAAGACAGCAAGGCGTTCCGCTGCCAATCGGAAGAGCATCGAAGCGACAAGATACGCGACGACCTGCCAACGAACATCCATCTCTGTCGGTGTGCTAGCTCACTGTGCTCCAGCGATGCAAAGGGATCTCCAGCCGCACACAAGTGCCCGCTCCAGGTTGCGACTCAATAACGAAATGACCTCCCAGGTATTCCACACGGTCTTCCATGTTGAGCAATCCCATATGCCCCGCTTCGCGTCGAAGGCGCGCGGCCTCGGCATCGAAACCCACTCCATCATCCTGGATCTCCACGCGCAGCAGGTGATCCTCGACCCGCAGGCGGATCAGCACGTTGCGTGCCTTCGCATGCTTCTTCACGTTGCTGATCGCTTCCTCAACGATGGAGAAAATGATCCCTTCGGCTTCCTTCTCCAGTTGCCCCCGGTAGCCCTGGGCATCCACACGCACGTTCAACCCATCCGTCTGGCGCAGGCGTTCGGCATATTGGCGCAGCGCCGCCACCAGGCCACGCGTCTCCAGGATGACCGGCCGCAGAGTGAACAACATCATGCGGATTTCCTGGGTGGTTTGGCACGCCAGCGCTTCGATTTGGGACACTTCTTCCACCACCTTGTCCAGGGGCTGTTGTTTCTCGATCATCATGCGCACATAGTTAAGCCGCATCGCGATGGCCGAGATGGACTGTGTGGGGCCATCGTGCAGTTCGCGGGCGAGCTTGTGGCGCGCTTCCGACTCTTTCTCCAAGATGCGCCGTTGTTCCAACTGCAAATTCTGGTACAGCTGGGCGTTCTTGAGCGCCAAAGAAGCCTGATGACAGAAGGTGGAAAGCAATTCGGCGTGCTCGGCGTTGAAGAAATCGGGGAGGGAGCTGCCGAGCACCACCACCCCAAATGTGTCGAGGCCGGCGCGCAACGGCACGCACAAGGCCGATCGGATCCCCCGCATGCACAGCAGCTGGCTGAAAACCGGATCGTCGCTCACATCGCCGGTGATGTGCGGTTCGGCGCTGGACACAGTTTGGGCGATCAGCTCGCTCTTTCCGGAAACGAGCTGATTTTCGTCCACCCGTGGGATGTTGCGGCCGGCATAGACGCGCAACTGTTCAAAATTGCCCTCCTGCTCGAACAGCATCACCAGGCCCACTAATGAGGGGTTGATCGCATCGGACTCGCTGATCGCGATCATGCTGAGCTCCAACATTGTGCGCAACACGCGCTCGTAGCTCAGCGTTGCGCTGAGGGTGGTGGCCATCTGGCGCACCACAGTGGCATGGCGATAGGCGCGCCGCAGCTGTTCCAGCTCTTGGGAGGGGGCGCCGATGAGCGGGATGCCGCTCCCCCTGGCGCCAGTTTCGCTCCCAGAACGGAGAAGCCCCGCCACACCCGCCACCACTACCAGCAAGGCGATGTGGCTGATCAGCGTGTGGATGTCCGTTAAACTGTCGAGCTGTTGGCGGATGGCGGCGCTGCCGACATAGACAAGGGCCATCGGTACAACAGCGGACAGACCGCCCACGATCCCTGTGCTCAGGGCAGCACACAGCACCGGAAAGATCGCAACCGGCAGGAGAGGGTTCGACGGGCTGCCTGCTATCAGGATGAGCAAGCCTGCGACCGCAAGATCCACCACGATGCCCACCACGCGCATCCAAAATTGATGGAAACGAAAGTATAATGCGGCGGTCTGGAGTACATTGTGGAAGGCAGCCAACCCGGCGATGCCATATACATAGAAAAAGGTCTCCGGATCTGTCCCCGGGTTCAGCCAGACCAACACAAGGGCCATCGCAAGCCATGGCCAGCGCAAATAGGCGATCAGCCAGTCCACGGAGAGTGCCATCCATGGCAGCGCAATGACTTCCTTCCCTGGAGAGGAGGATGTCACAGGTGTAGCAGCGGGGTGTTGTGTGGTCACAAACCGGACACCTCGAGAGCCCTCGTCGGCAGACTGTCGTGCGCAGCGGGCCAGACGTCACATCGAGTTACAAAACTATCACATGCTTAGCAGAAATGCAAACGAAGCCGCATCACACCAGTACGATGGCGATGCCAACCAGCGTGATCATCGCGCCGATGAGCGCGTTGAGGCTGGGTGTTTGACCCAGTATGAGCATACCCAAAAGCACACCGCCGGTCACCTCTTGGGTAGCGATGAGATTGACGTAGGTCGCATGGGTGTGGCGGATGGCGGCATTGTACAGCGTGTGACCGAGCCCCAGCGGCAATGCACCGGACAGGATGAGGGCGAGCATCTGGCGTAGGCCGTAGCCAGCGGGCGTCCAGGTGAGCAATGCCGCTGGCAACATCCAGATGCCGGCCATGCCATAGGTGGCAAATGCGTACGCCAACAAAGGATATGTGGCGCGCTGTGAACGTCCCATAACCGAGTAGATGCCAAAGGTGACTGCCGAGATGAGCGCCAGTCCATCCCCGATCAGCATCGGGGTGTCCAGCGCCGGCTGGAAGCCGACCAGCACCGCAATGCCGGCTAGCACCACCAGGATGCCCAGATACTTGCGCGGCGCCATGGGTTCTTTCAGATAGATGGCCGAAAACAGGGTGACAAATATTGGCGAGGTGTACGTGATGGTCAGCGCGTGGGCGATCGAGGTGAAGTTCAGCGCCGCAATGTACCCCAAGAAGTGCACCGCGGTGACCAAACCGAAGCCGAGAAACTTGACCGGATCAGCATGGTTGTAGCGTGGCAGATTGCCCTGCACGAACGCGATGGCCAACACAGAGAGCGCACCCACCACCATGCGCCAGAAAGTTTTCTCATAAGGCGAGAGAGGGTCTGCCCAGATCATCAAGACCGGGCTGGTGGAGAAGAAGAACACAGCGATGGCCGCCAACCACAGGCCTCGGCGCTTGCCGGGTTGCATGGATGCCGCCTAAGCCCCCAGAGCGGCGATGACCGCCTGCTCCATCTCGCGCGTGCCAACCGTCTTCTGCGCAGGCGAAGCGATATCCGGGGTGAACCATCCGCGCGCCAACACGTGTTCGACGGCGCGCTCGATCGTGTCAGCCAGGTCACCTCGCTGCCACACATGGCGCAGCAAGAGCGCCACACTCAAAATAGCCCCCAGCGGATTGGCGATCCCCTGGCCGGCGATGTCCGGAGCAGCGCCGTGCACCGGCTCGGCAATGGCACAGCCCTCGCCCAGGCTGAGCGAGGGCGCCATGCCCAAGCCACCCGCCAGCGCAGCAGCGAGGTCAGACAGGATGTCGCCGTACAGGTTGGGGGTCAACAGCACGTCATAGCGCCCGGGCTGGCGCACCAGATGATAGGCAACCGAGTCGACCAGACCCTCGTCCGTCTGCACATGGGGGAATTCGTGTGCCACTGCCAGACAGGTCTCGCGCCACAGCCCATCGCTGACGCGCAAGATGTTCGCTTTGTGCACGATGGTGAGATGACGCTTGCGCTGTGCCGCCAGCGCAAATGCCACGCGCGCCACCCGTTCGGAGCCGCGTCGGCTGATGATGCGCTCAGCGATGGCCATATCGCCCTCGAGGCGTTCGCGACCCACGTACAGACACTCTGTGTTCTCGCGCACGATCAGGAGGTCGATGTCCTGGCGCACGTCGTGCAGCGGCCAGCGGCGTGATGGCCGCAGATTGGCGAAGACATCCATTTCCCGTCGCAGCGCCACAATCGGGCTGCGGTAGCCCGGCACCGGATGGGAAGGCGAGGCGACCGCTCCGAAGAGTACCACACCGGCCCGGCGGGCTGCCGCCAAAGTCGCTTCCGGCAAGGCATTGCCAGTGCGCTGGAAGGTCTCCCAGCCCGCCTCGGCGAAGGTCAGCTGCACCTGAGGCATCACCGCCTGCAAAACGGCAACGGCGGCCGGGATTACCTCCTGGCCAATGCCATCGCCGGGGATGACACATAGATGCATTTCCTGTGTCGTCATGAGCGCTCCGCTGCGAGCAGCTGCTTCAGGTAAGGAATGAGCCCTCCCTCGGCCAGGATGCGCTGCACCGAGGGAGGGAAAGGAGGAAAGGGGAACACACGCGTTGCACTGCGAATCGCAGCCGTCGCAAGGTCCACCTCGGCCCACTCGCCATGTTCCAGGGCAGCCACGGCAGCAGGACAGACGATGGCGGGCAGTCCGTTGTTGATCGCATTGCGACAGAAGATGCGCGCAAAGGAGACCGCAATGATGGCACCCACACCAGCCGCTTTCAGACAGATGACCGCCTGTTCCCGCGAGCTGCCACAGCCCCAATTGCGCCCGGCAACGATGATATCTCCGGGCTGCACGGCGGTGGCAAAGGTGGAATCCAGGTCTTCGAGGGCATGCGCGGCCATCTCAGCCGGTTCGGTGAGCGTGTAGGTGTACTTCCCCGGAAAGATGACGTCCGTATTGACGTTGTCGCCGTACTTCCACACCTTGCCCGAAACGCGCATAGGGTATGTCACTCCAATTCAGCGGGATGGGTGATACGGCCGGTGACGGCGCTGGCGGCCACCACCGCCGGGCTTGCCAGATAGATGTCCGCTTCGCGGGTGCCCATACGGCCGCGGAAATTGCGATTGGCCGTGCTGATGGTCACCTCGCCCGGCGCCGGAACGCCCAGATGGTTGCCCATGCACGGGCCGCAACCGGGCGGTCCGATGATGGCACCGGCGGCCAACAATGTATCCAGGTAACCCTCGTGTAGCGCGGCCCGCAGCACCCGCGCCGAGGCCGGGATCACCAACAGGCGCGTGTCCGCATGTACCCGGCGACCCCGCAGGATCCGCGCCGCAACGGCCAGGTCCTCCAGCCGGGCATTGGTGCAGGTGCCGATGAAAGCTTGATGCACCCGCGTCCCGGCAACTTGCGAAATGGGCACCACATTGTCGACTGCATGCGGACAGGCGATCTGGGGTTCGAGAGCGGTCACATCGAAAGTGAACTCGGCAGCATAGGGCGCATCCGGATCTGGATAGACGGCATGGGCGAAGAAATGTGCCGCGAATTCGGGATCAGCATTCTGGTTCTGGGCAACGACCCATTCCAGTGTCACCCGGTCAGGCGCCAGCCAGGCATTTTTGACCCCCATCTCGGCCATCAGGTTGGGCAACACGAAGCGGCTTTCCATCGAGAGTTGGGCGATGGTCTCGCCGTGCAGCTCGACTGAGGCATAGTTACCCGCGTCGGCGCCCAGCTGACCGATGATGTACAGGCCAATATCCTTCGCCGAGACCCATTCGCCCAGCCGACCGGTGACGGTGATTTTGATGCTTTCGGGCACGCGCAGCCACAACGTTCCGGTCGCCCACAGCGCCGCAACCTCACTGCGGCCGATGCCGGCGCCGAACGCGCCCAACGCGCCATAGTGGGTGCTGTGGCTGTCGGCGCCGAGCACCAGCATGCCAGGGCGGATCAATCCTTCCTCACACAACACCTGGTGGCAGATGCCACGCCCGATATCGAAGAAGTGGGGGATGCCTTGCTCGGCAACAAACTGGCGAATTTCGGCATGGTTCTGGGCATGCTGGGTGGTGGGCGCCGGAGCGGCATGGTCGAGCACGATGGCGAGCCGTTCGGGATGCTTGACCCGGGACAGCTCGAGCTGACGCCAGGTACGGATGATCGCGGCTGTGTTGTCGTGACTCAGCACTAGATCCGGGGTGGCGTCGATCACCTGACCGGGCTGGACATGTGCCAGTCCGACGTTGCGCGCAAGCAGCTTCTCAGCGAATGTGTGTCCCATTGAGTGCCTCGCCTCGTTCCTCCGGACGGGTCGCGTCCAGGCGTTGCGTGACCGCGTCGCGGTAGGGCTCCGGTATCTCCAGCTTGCTCAGCTTGAACTCCTTTTCGGCGATGTCGATCAAGATCTGGCCGGGCGATTCGTCTGGTCTGATATTATAGACCCTTTGCTTGAAAACCCGTGTGATTTCCTTGGCGGTCTCCTCGTCGATGCGGAAGTATTTGATCTCCTTGAGGAAGTAATAAATGACATTCCATCCGCTCAGCGGCCCCAACAGAATCTCGGACTCGGTGACGCCGAACTGATCCAGCGGATGCGCTTCATAGGTGTCGTGGTCGTTGAGCACCGCCTTTTGGTGTACCCCACTGGTGTGCGTGCGGTTGGTCAAGCTCACCGGCTCCTTCGATTGCACCAGCTTGTTGAGCTTGGACGCCAGCAGGACGTTGATGGGATAGGAGCCACGCAGGTTGTAGCCTTCCAGCTTGTCGTATTCGCGATCGACAAAGAGGTTGAACAGCAAGGCGGTCATCGAGGTGATGCCGGAGCGCTCCCCAATGCCGAGGATAGTGGTATTGATGTAACGCATCCCGGCGCGCACTGCCTCCAACGCATTGATCAGCGCAAAGCCGCGGTCGTCGTGGAAGTGCCCCTCCAGATCGACACCGGGATAACGCTGGCGCAACATGGCCACCTGACGCGCCACGGCCGCTGGAGTTGCCACCCCCACCGTATCCGGGGCGCCCAGGCGGTGCACCAACGGGACAATCTCGTCATAGACGCGGAAAAGGTGTTCCGGGCGGGTGCGGAAGGCATCCTCGCCGCTGAAACGCAAGATCAAGTGCGGATAGTCGCGTCGCACCTGTTCGATCAACGAGCGCGCACCGCGCACGATCTCATCCAGGTCCTTGCCGTGGCTGGCGTCGCGGGCAAAACGTGACGTGCCGATGTAAAAGTTCAACCCGTCGAAGCCGGCCTCGATGGCTGACTCGACATCCGCCGGATGACAGCGCACGTGCGCTAGGAGGAAGGTATATCCCTTTTGGGTGATCAGCTCATCGCGCACCGCTTTGATTGCTTCCACATCCTCGCGCTCTTGGGCGCTGACGATGGGGGCGAACAACTCAATGAACTTGACACCGTAGATGATCAAGGCACGGACGATCTCGACCTTATCCTGTTGATTGAAGAAGTACTTATAATGGTCGTGCAACAACGAGCTCTGCGACCCCTCCCGCAGGGTGGTGTCGATGATCTCCAGGGGTCGAGCTTGATAGCGACTGAACTGGAAAGGGCTGTTCGGCGTCATATGGCACCCCGCTGTAATGCTGCCAATGCTTCCCGAAGCACTTCGATGGCACGCAAGTACTCACCCAGATGAATCCGCTCTCCAGGCGTGTGATCCAGCGTCGAGTCACCTGGCCCATAAGCGACGATCGGTACACCCCATGGCGGCCCTACGACGTTCATGTCCGAGGTGCCCGTCTTGTACACAAAGCGTGGTGTGCCGCCGGTTTGCCGGATGGCACGCAGCAAGCTGCGCACCAGTGGATTGTTCTTGGGGGCGCGAAACGCCTCCTCTGCTCCGAAGAATACCAGCTGCATCCGCTCATCGCGGTTCGCGTCATCGTCAGTATCTCCCGCTCGCACAAGCGAAAACCCGTCCTCGGAGATCCAGCGCTGCACCTGTTCGGCGAGCGTGGACGGACTCAGCTCGGGAGGCACGCGGAAGCTGACGGTCATCTCAACGTTGCAATAAGCCCCCTCGTCGCGCGTGGCGATGTGGCGCAGGGCGGGTTCCAGGCGCTCGAAGGCGCTAGCGCGTCCTGCGTTGAATGTCTGGCAATGGGCCACGAGGGCATTCCACAGAGCGATTGCCCTCTCGGCCGGCAACTGCTGTGGGCCAGCTGAATGGGCAAACGGAGCACGCCAATGGAGCTCGACGATGAGACGGCCCTTGTATCCCAGTGTGATCCGTTCCCAGCCACCTGGCTCGCCGATGACACAGCAACACGGCGGTGCCAGTGTGCGCAACAGGTGGCGCGCGCCGCGGCTGGATGCCACCTCCTCCTCCACTGCGCCGGCGACGATGATCTGCCAGTCCGGCTCTACCGGCAGCGTGGCTGCGGCAACGGCAAAGGCACACAGCGCACCCTTGGCGTCCACGCTGCCGCGCCCGGTGAGCCAATCGCCCTCGCGTCGTACCGGCAACGTGCCGGGGAAGGTGTCGATGTGCCCCAAGAGCAGGATGCGGTTCGCGCCCCGGCCCCGCACGCCCAGCGCGTTGCCGGCTGCGTCGACATACGCTTCGAATCCGCGTTGTTGCATCCAGCCCACCAACCAACGGGCCGCTTCGCCCTCCGTGCCCGATGGGCTGGGGATGCGCACCAGGGTTTCCAGCAGGTCGATCGCAGCCGCCGCGTCCATATCACCACCCGGATGGGCGACCATCACTCCTCTTCTTCACGGGCGGCTTCGCCCCGTGTGTCCATAACATCGGCGAGTGCCTGGGCCATGGCCTGGACCACCTGGTCCAATTGTTCCTCGGCGATGACCAGCGGTGGGAGCAGCCGCACCACCGTGCTGCCGGCCGGCATGGCCAGCACGCCGCGTTCCATCAGAGCGCGCAAGACCTGTGTCGCACGCCGACGCAACTCCACACCGACCATCAGCCCCCGTCCGCGCACCTCGCGGATCAGCGGGCTGCGAATGGCGCGCAGGTCGGCCAACAGCTTTGCGCCCAGGCGGGCGGCACGTCCCGGCAGGTCGTCCCGCTCCATCACGTGCACCACGGCGCGGCTGGCGGCACAGGCAAGCGGGTTGCCGCCAAACGTGGAGCCGTGGATCCCGGCCGGCAACTTGCCCAACGCCTCGCGCCAGATCACGGCGCCCATCGGCACGCCGCCTCCCAGCGCCTTGCCCAGGCAGAGCATATCGGGCAGCACCCCGAAGTGCTCACAGGCGAACCAGCGGCCGGTGCGCCCCATGCCGGTTTGCACCTCGTCCACGATGAGCAACACTCCACGCTCCGTACACAACGCCCGCAACCCTTCCAGATAAGCCGGGTCGGCCGGATGGACTCCCCCCTCACCCTGGATCACCTCGATGATGACCGCAGCGGTCTGGTCGGTGAGGGCATCTTCCATAGCGGCCAGGTTGTTGAAGGGCACGTGGCGGAAGCCCGGCACCAGCGGCAGAAACGGGTCGCGGTACTTGGCGTTCCACGTGGCGCTGAGCGCGCCCAGCGTGCGCCCGTGAAAGCCGCGCATGGCAGCGACCACCTCGGTGCGCCCGGTGAAGAAACGCGCGAACTTGATCGCCGCCTCAATCGACTCGGCGCCCGAATTGCACAGGAAGACGCGCTTGAGGTCGCCCGGCGTATGGTGGGTTAGCTCTTCCATCAGAGCAGCGCGCTGGTCGTTATAGACCGCCTCGCTGCAGGCGACCAGCGTGGCTGCCTGTGTCTGGATGGCAGCGGTCACCTCGGGATGACAGTGCCCCAGCGTGGCGACACCGTGACCGGTCATGCAGTCGAGATACGCGCGGCCATCGGCATCCCACACCATAGCGCCCTGACCGCGCACCAATGCGATCGGGCGCTTGACATTCAGCCCCGAAGTGTGCCGCTCCTCGAGCGCGATGATCTCTTCCATCAGCATCAGGTGTTCCCCGGCTCTCATGCGATCACCGTCCCTTCTCCTGCCAAGGCACGTTGGATGGGGTGCTCGACCCGTCCGTCGGCGAAGATGACGCGCCGCACCCCGCCGGCGATCGCTTCGCCGGCGCCGAGCACCTTTTTCTTCATGCGCTCCTGCGCCGCGGCCATAAAATCGTCCAGTCGGTTGGCAGCGATCTGGCGGATCAAGGAGCTCTCGTCAGGAAAACGTTCCAGAAGACCGGGCACGTTGGAAAGCATGATGAGCGTCTCCGCCTGCAACGCGACGGCGGTGGCGGCAGCGGCGCGGTCGCCGTCCACGTTGATCGCTTCGCCCTGATACGAGATCGCAGGGGGGGTGAGCACCGGGGTGTAGCCCGCCTCGAGCAGCATATGGAGCAATGCGGTATTGACCTGTTCCACCCGGCCGGTGTAGTCATCGCGCAGCACCCGCCGCCGCCCGCGTTCATCCAGGATGGTGATGGCATCCTTGCGCGTCCCCTGCCACAGCTTGCCGTCCAACCCGCTCAGGCCAATGGCGTTGACGCCGCGCTGGTGCAATCGCTCCACCCATCCCTTGTTCATCTGGCCGCAATAGACCATCTCGAAGATCTCCAACGTGCGCCGGTCGGTGCGCCGGCTGGTGTAGCCGCTCACCGAGGTGACGAATTGGGGCGGATGACCCAACGCTTGCGCGACCTGGTTGGTGGCTGCCGAGCCGCCGTGCACGATGACCATGCGCTCACCTTGCGCGATGAGGTGTGCAATGTCCTCCGCGATGAAATCATAGTTGATCCCTTCCGCACCACCGATCTTGATCACCAACATAGGACAGGCTCTCCCCACCGGATCAAATGGGATGCAGGCCAGGAAAGGTCAGGCCGGCGGTCTCTTCCCAGCCCAGCATCACGTTCATGCTTTGCACCGCGCTGCCGGCGGCGCCTTTCATCAGATTGTCCAACGCAGCCAGCACCACCACGCGGCCGGTGTCCGGGTCGACCTCGAAACCGATGTCGCAGAAGTTTGATCCGGCCAACAGCTTGGGCTCCGGGAAGCGGTGGATGCCAATGTTGCTGCGCACCAGCCGGATAAAGGGTTCGTGCTGATAAGCCGCTCGGTAGAGCTGCCATACCTCCTTTTCGCTGACAGCGCGGTGGAGCAGGCAATGGCACGTCGCCAACACCCCGCGCACCACGTCCACCGATGTCACCGAGAAGTGCAACGGGAACCCGTTCCCCAGCGCCTGGATCACCTCTGCCTGGTGGCGGTGGCCGGTGGGTTTGAACGGACGGATCACCCCGCTGCGCTCCGGGTGATGGGAACTGGCCGAGGGTTGCGCCCCCGCTTCCGACGAGCCCACCTTGATGTCCACGACCGCTTCGCGCAGCAGGCCGGCATCTGCCAGCGGCGCCAGGCCTAGAATCGCGGCGGTGGCGTTGCAGCCCACCCCGCTGGCATAGTGCGCGCCGTTGAGGGCCGCTCGATAGCGCTCCGGCAGGCCGTAGACGAAACGCGCCAACCAATCCTTGGCCGGATGTTCCATCTCGTACCAGCGCACATAGGCGGCCGGGTCGCGCAGGCGGAAGTCGGCCGAACAATCAATGAGGTACCGGGCAAGCGCGGCGTAACGCTCGATGGAACGCGCTGCCTGTCCATGGGGCAGTGCCAGAAAGAGGATGTCGGTCTCGCTCAACACGTCGGGATGGGTGAACTGAAGCGTCGTGACGCCGCGCAAATTAGGATGAACCGTGTGCACGTAGCGCCCCGCCTGGCTGGCCGAGGTGACTTGCTTCACCTCGACATGGGGATGAAAGAGGAGCAGGCGCAGCAGCTCACCTCCCACATAGCCACTGCCGCCTACGATGCTGACTTTCCGTCTCTCTTCGGTTGCCATGCGAACCTCTCCGAGATCACTCGTCACCTCGGTTGCGGGATGTCACTGGATGGGCCATGCGGCACTGCCGCGTCGTCGACGATCGCTGCGCGATGGCTTGGTCCTTCAGGATTCGCCTTGATCGGCGCGCTCGGCAGCGACCTGGAGCACATACTCCACAATCCGCCCGGGAATATCAACCCCGGTGGTGTCGATGCTATTGCGAAACTCGGTGGTGTGGTTGACCTCATTGACCAACAGCCGCCCATCCTGAGTCTCCAGGATATCCACGGCGACAACACCGCCGCCGACAGCGCGTGCCGCGGCCAGCGCCAGCGCGTGCAATTCGGGTGTGACCGGGCAGTTGACCGCACGGCCGCCGCGCGCCGTGTTGGTGATCCAATGGTCTGAATAACGATAGATGGCACAAATCGTCTCGTCACCTACCACAAACGCGCGGATGTCACGCGCCGGTTTGGGGATGTATTCCTGGATATAGAAGACGTGGTGCGGGTAGCTGCCCAACACCTGTTTGTGTTCGAGGATGGCCTCCGCCGCATCGCGATCGTTGACTTTGCTGAGCAAGCGCCCCCACGAGCCGATGGCCGGTTTGAGCACGACCGGGTAGCCCATCGTCTCGATAGCTTGCAGGGCCGCTTCGGGTGTGAAGGCGACCATCACTCGGGGGGTGGGGACGCCGGCGCGCACCAGGGCGGAGCTGGTTGCCAGTTTGTCGCCGCACGTCTCAACCACATCCACGGGGTTGATGGTGCAAATGCCCCAATCGTTCAGGATGCGCAGCGCAGCCACGGCGCGCGCATGGGTGATGCAGCGATCAAGCACCACGGCGTAGCGCACCCATTCACCACGCCCATAGGTGTCGGTCGTCTCCTTGCGGCGATGCGCGTCCAGGTCGAGGATGAGCGCGCGATCATCGCGCACATCAACCGGAATGTGACGCGCTTCGAACGCCTGCAGAAGCAGCTTCTCCTCGACGCGCACACGGTCGAGCAACACCGCGATGCGCGTATGGGCGGTGATCTCGGCCATAGGTGCTACTCGCCCCAGTCCTCTTCCTCGGCGGGTGCCAGATCGAGCTCAGGCGGATCGAGGCTGAGCACCTCCAACTCGACTCCGCAATCAGGGCACTGGACGATCTCGCCTTCCAGCGTGTCGTCGCGCAGCGTAATTTGGGCATCGCACTCAGGGCAAGCGGCTGTCTGGGGCATAGGGCTTCCTCCTCTTGATTTGGTTGATATTTGTGTCTCGTAAGGTAAAACAAAAGCCGGTACCCTGTTTCCTTGTGGATCTGGAGTACCGGCCTGACGATTCCAACTGGTGTATAAACGCCGCTATCCAGACCCAGGGTCCGGCTTCTTCGCGTGCTTCGACTTGACGATGCGTCGCTCGGGGTTGTTCACGCCTCTCGCTCCTGCTTGACGGGATCGATTGCCGTAACCGCGCGGCTTGCAATGCATGAGCCGTGGAGGACTCGAACCTCCAACCCGCTGATTAAGAGTCAGCTGCTCTACCGAGTTGAGCTAACGGCCCGCCTCACTCAAACAGTATCAGCTGCCACCTTGGACCAGGTGCATTTCATCCCGAGACAAGGTTTGTCTCAATCCGAGCCGCGCGCGGGGTAGGGGGCGATCGGCTGGTCGCCCCTACCGCTCCCTGACGGGAGCGGCTCGGATGATGCTGTTGCCACTTCGCGTCACTCGCCCTCCGCGGTGACCACCCACCGGTTGAAGCGAAAAGTCACACTTCTTATGCCGGCCTGTGGCCTCAACTTCCCTGGGCAGCAACTCGGATTTAAGTATATAAGACTATCCGCCAGGTGTCAAATTCCTAGCGTGCGTTTGCCATATCGACCACCTTGTGCTATAAGAAGAAGTGTGAATGGTCGTGAAGTGGATGCAGGACGGTGAGACGAAGTGGACGACGAGAGTGCGTCGCGTAGTTGCAATACCCGACGCGTAACATGTTATTGGTCAGACGGGAAAATAGCATAGCTCCCCGGTAGGCGTTCCCCGACCCTGCTCCGAGCGCCTCCGGGGAAAGTGACGTCCGGAGGCGCGCTGCTGTCCTGTGGGCACATATGACCATCACCGTCTCGGGTGTGAGGGTTATGTGCACACTGCCCACCTCTTCCCATCCGGCGTCCCCTTGCTGGTCCGATGGCGCGATTGTTTCGCTCTTCGTTCCAGCCGTCCCGTGCATTTGCGTGCACCTGCCTGAGCTGGGCAGGCCATTATCCCGGCGGAGGTGTTCCGCTTACATCCTGGAGGTGCACTATGAGAATGGTCTACAAGAGCACGGAAGGTGGTCTGGTCACCGTAGATGAGATTGTAGAGAACTGCTGGATCAACCTGGTCGACCCTGCGCCGGAGGAGATCGCCGAGCTACAGAGTCAATTGAGCATCCCACTCGACTTCCTGACCTATCCTCTGGACTTGGATGAGCGACCGCGTACCGAGAAGGAAGATAACACTATCCTCATCATTCTGCGGGTGCCGTATTACCAGGGCGAAGCGGCCGATATTCCCTATACCACGATACCTCTAGGCATCATCCTGACAGAACATCACATTATCACCGTATGCCGTGCCCAGAATGGGGTGATCAGCGATCTGCTGGGCCGCCGTATCAAAGGGCTTTCCACCGGCAAACGCTATCGCCTGGTGCTGCAGATCTTTCTGGGCGTTGCCATGCGTTACCTCAGCTATCTGCGCGAGATCAACCGCACGGTGGAGCTGCTAGAAGATAAGCTGCAGCTCTCAATGCGCAACCGTGAGCTGCAGGAGCTGCTCAAGTACCAGAAGAGCCTCACTTACTTCACAACCGCGCTCAAATCCAACGAGCTGATGATGGAACGCCTGCACCGCAGCCAGCTGTTCCGAATCTACCCAGACGATGAAGATCTATTGCAAGATGTGTTGACCGAGAATCAGCAGGCAATCGAGATGACCAATATCGCCGCCAGCATCCTCAGCCAGATGATGGACGCCTTCGCTTCCATCATCTCGAACAATCTGAACGTGGTGATGAAGTTCTTGACCTCGTTCACCATCATCCTCACCTTCCCAATCATGCTGGCCAGCTTCTATGGCATGAACGTGGCATTGCCATTCCAGGAAGCACCGGATGCGTTTTGGATCGTCCTGGCCATCGCATTAGGGTTGTCGCTCTCGGTAGCAGCGATCTTCTGGCGGCGCGATTGGTTCTGAAAGCATGGGCTCATAAGAAGTCGGGAAATTGTCCGGCTAAGAACTTGACATATATCACAATTCAGGATATAATGAACTCAACATAATGGTGCGCAGCCCATAGCGCGCATTATGAAGTCATCAGCAGGATCATGCCTCGTTCCACGCCCCTTATCGGGCAGGGACGAGGGAAGGTGAGGGCACAAGTGTGCCGTACCCGTTACAGAGGAGGTGTTGTCCATGTCCCTTACCGTACGAATTGTGCTGACTCTGGCCGTGTTGGCATTGTTGCCGGCCTATTCCGCCCTGGCCAGCGGCGAAGTGACCGCGCTGAGCTTCACGATCAACCCTGCGGGAGGTCCCCAGGGCACCCCGGTCACGGTGAGCGGGCAGGGCGCTCAGGTGGGATTGCCGGTGCAGGTGATGTTGGTGACCGACGGTGAGACGGGCGCCGGGGCCCTGGCATTGGTCCAAGCCATGCCCGACGCGAACGGGAACTTCTCCACCACCCTCACCGTGCCGGCTGAGGCCGCGGCAGGGCGCTATGCCGTGCGCGCCGAACAACGCGATGCCCAAGGTGCTCTGGTGCAATATTATTGGATTAGCTTCAACGTGGGGCCTGCTTTGGTCCCGGTCACCGGCGGATGGCGGGGCAACTCTTTGACGCTTGCCGGTGCGTTGGCAGCCCTCCTGGTGGGCCTGATCGCCTTTCAGGGGATACGGCTGGCGCTGCGACGTGCGTGATCTCTAACGATCCAGTGCGGCGCGCACCCGCTGTGCCAGGGAGGCCATGCTGAAAGGTTTTTCCAGCAGGTCTATGTTCTCTGCGATCACCCCGTGATGCACGATTGTGTTGCCGGTGTAGCCTGATATATAGAGCACCCGCAGACCAGGGCGGAGGGCGCTGAGCTGATCGGCCAACGCTTTCCCGCTCATGTCAGGCATTACGACATCGGTGAGCAGCAGGTGGATGTCGCCGGGATGCTCCCCGGCTATGCGTAGCGCCTCACCGCCGCTGGAGGCTTCCAGCACCCGATAACCCAGCTGATGGAGCATCAGCACGGCCAGCTCGCGCACTTCTGGGCTGTCCTCGACCACCAGGATGGTCTCGCCGCCTCTCGGCAGCGCAGCAGCTGGCATCGGCTGTTCTGATCGCACCGTAGTCGCTGTATGGGTACGGGGCAGATAGATCTTAAACGTAGTGCCGCGCCCTTCTTCGCTGTATACCCAGATGTTACCCTGATTCTGCTTGACAATGCCATAGACGGCCGCCAATCCCAACCCGCTGCCCTTGCCTATCTCTTTGGTGGTGAAGAAGGGTTCGAAAATGCGCGCCTGCACCTCACGGCTCATACCGACGCCGGTATCGGTGATGCTCAGCAACACATGCTCCCCAGGCCGTGACCCGAGATGGCGGGCGACGTACTCGTCGTCCAGTAGGACGTTGGCTGTCTCGATGGTCAACGTGCCGCCGCGTGGCATCGCATCGCGTGCGTTTACCGCCATGTTCATGACCACCTGCTCGATCTGCGTGGGATCCATTTTTACCGGCCACAGCTCCGGAGCGAGCTGCATATCCAGCCGGATGTCCTCGCCAAGAGTGCGGTGTAACAGTGCCTCCATCTCACGGATGACCTGGTTGAGGTCGAGCACCTGGGGCTGGATGGGTTGCTTGCGCGCGAAGGCGAGCAGCTGGTTGATCAAGGCAGCGGCGCGCTTGCCGGTTTCCAAGATTCTCCTGGAGTGCCCGTGTGCTGGATGATCGGGTGGCAGGTATTGTTGTTGCATCTCGGCAAAGCCGTTGATGACGGTGAGCAGGTTGTTGAAGTCATGCGCGATGCCGGCCGTCAGTTGCCCCACCGCTTCCAGGCGCTGGGCGCTCAGGAATTGCTGTTCCAATTGCAGCTCACGGGTGATGTCGTACGCCACTTTGATATAATTGGTAATCCTGCCACGTTTATCCGTCACCGGGGTGATGGTCGCTTCCTCGGTGTACAGGCTGCCATCCTTGCGCCGGTTGACGAGACGCCCGTGCCACGGTTGGCCGCTGGTGATCGTCGCCCATAATGTCCGATAAAATGCGGCGTCCTGCTGGCCACTTTTCAGAATGCGCGGGTTTTTGCCCATCACCTCGGCACGGCTATAGCCGGTGAGGCGCTCAAACGCGGGGTTGACATACACAATGCGAGCCGCTTTATCCGTGATCACCACGGGCCCAGCAGCTTGTTCAATTGCTGTGCTGAGGCGAATGTGCTCTGCATCCGCCCGGATACGCGCCAGCGCATTGCCCAGCTGGCTGGCAACGTTGTGGACCGCCAGGGCATCTTCCAGGGTGAAGCACCCCACCTGGCGCTCTGCCAGCATGATCGCGCCGATCATCTCACCCGCGACAATGAGCGGCGCCAACACCAGCGCGCGCACATCGTACAGTGCCATCAGGTGCTGCCACGGCGCCATGCGCGGATCCGCTTGCGCATCCTCGACGACCAGCGGTGCCTGGCTCTCTAAAAGGGTTCTGAGCAGGGCATTGTCAGGTGGCAATGCAATGACCACCCCCCGGAGGGGAGGAGACCCTTCGGGCTGATGAACGGCGATTACCTGAAGCTCGGGGCGATCGGAGCGTGCCGTCAGGATTGCCACATACGGCAGGCCAAATACCCGCGCGAGCTCCTGGCAGGCGATCTCGCCCAACTGCTCGATCGAGATTGCCTCGAGCGAGGCGATGGCGATGCGGGCGAACAATTCCTGCTCGCGCAGGTGCCTCTGGGACAGCTGCGCGGCCTCTTTGCGCGCTGTGATGTCGCGCGCAATCCCTTCGATCGCCACCAGATTGCCCGCCTCATCGTAGATCGGCACATTCAGCTGTTCCGTCCAGATCGTATGGCCATCCTTGTGCCGCCAGCGCAGTTCGACCGGCCGCAGGAATGCCCCGCCCTCGCGCGTCAGCGACTCCAGCAGGGGGCGGTCGTCCGGATGGACTAACTTGAAGCCCAGGTCGGGGTCGGCGTAGTGTTCTTCGGGTGTGTAGCCGGTGATGCGCGTGGCTGCCGGGTTGACGTATTCGAAGCCGCGCGGCGGTTGCAGGCGATAGCGGTAGATGAGATCCCAGGCATTTTCGGCCAGGCGGCGGAAGCGCGCTGCGCTCTCGCGCAGTGCCTCCTCGGCGCGCTTGCGTTCCGTGATGTCTATATATGCTGCCCATGCCCCGACGACGTTGCCCATTGCGTCCACATCTGGCTTGGCGACGACCAGCGTCTCGATCACGCGCCCATCGCGTGCCACCAGCTGGCGTTCTTCAGGGATGGATATCCTCCCGGCCAGCGCCCGCGCGTATCCCTCTCCGTCCAGCAGAGCCTTGGCAGAAGCAGGTGTGTAGAAGTCGGCCAGCGGGCGGCCGATGACCTCCTCACGCGCATAGCCGAGGACGGTCAGGAAAGCGTTGTTGCAATCCACGATGATGGGCTTGCCCCCTTCATTGCGCGTGATGATGCCTATCAGCGGCGCTTCTCTGACTATCTGGCGGTAACGTTGCATCTGAAAGCACAACTGCGCGATGGCCTGCTTGCGCTGTGACCAGAACGACAGGCATGCCAACAGGGCGCGCACTGGGATGGGGCGGATCATCAGCTCATCGGCACCGTCACTCAACAGTGTTGCCAGCTGCGCGCTCGGGATGTCGGCGTCGGCCATGAGCACGATCAGGCTATCGCGCAGTTGGGGCTCCGCTTTGATGCGACAGCATAGCGCTGCGGCATCTCCGTCGGGCAGGGTGACGCTGAGCAGGATCAGCGCGGGTTGTATCTCTATGGCGCATTGCCACGCTTCCGCACTCGTGGATGCTTCCCACACGTGACCATGGCGGCGCAGAGAGCGCACCAGGCGGCGCCGCAAGACTGCGTTCTCTTCCACGATCAAGATGCGGGTCGGTTCATCCATTCAACTTCGCCTTCGCTCCTGCGCTTTTCAGGGGGGAAGCACATCCGGGCCATCGAGGCGGGCGGCGAGTGGGGATGGATGGATTGCGGAGATAGTTGTAATAGCCAGACATCCCGTAGTGTGCTCCGGAGAATGGCAACTCTCAGCCCCAGAGAATTATACCACAAGGTCATTCGCTGTCAAGCGGTCGGGGCGATCGGTTGAT
>QEXY01000165.1 GCA_003130875.1 Ardenticatenia bacterium | reverse complement strand
TGTTCCGGGTGTGCCATGCCCTCGGCGCCAAGGTGATGCGCGTGGTCGGCTCCAGCCTGGACTATCGTAACGACCCCCATGGGCCGCAGATCGATGCCCTGACGCAGCTGTTCAAGGAGGGCGCCCGCATCGCTGAGGGCGAAGGGGTGCGATTGGCAGTCGAGAACCACTTCGACTTCACCGCCGAGGAGTTCCTCGACCTGATCCAGCGGGTGAACTCGCCCTATTTCGGGATGACCTTCGACACGGGCAACGCGCTGCGCATCGGCGATGACCCGGTGGAGGCGGCGCGCATGCTGGCGCCGCATGTCTTCGCCACGCACACGAAGGACGTGGCGCCGCTCTACGGTGTCAGCCCGAAGGAATGGTATTTCTTCGCCTGCGTGCCGATCGGCCAGGGCATCATCAACATCCCGGCGCTGGTGGATGCGCTCCTGGCGGGCGGCTACCAAGGTCTGTTTGCCATCGAGCTGGACTATATGGATCCCAAGTACCGCGATGAGGACTGGGCGGTGGAGGAGAGCGTCCGATACCTGCGCAACTTGCGGCAGCGCCGCGCAGTCGGCATATCAGGAGGGTGACGTGGCTGGCGAATCCTTTACACCGGTTCAATATGAGGCGCTTCCCGGCCCGCGGCTGGGCATCGGGGTGCTCGGGTATGGCTTCATGGGTAAGGTGCATTCGAATGCCTATCTCAAGATCCCCTACAGCTTCAGCCAGCCGGCAGCATACCCGGACTTGATCGCCATGTGCGGGCGCGATGCAGCCAGGGTGGCCGACCTGGCGGCGCGCATGCGCTTCCGCGGTTATTACACCGATTGGCAGCAGATGATCCGCGACCCGGACATCCACATCCTGGACAACTGCACGCCGGACAACCTGCACCACGCGCCCTCGATTGCCGCGGCGCAGGCGGGCAAGCACGTCATCTGCGAGAAGCCACTGGCGATGACGGTGCGCGAGGCGGCGGAGATGCTCGAAGCGGCCAGCAAGGCAGGCGTCAAGCATATGACGTGCTTCAACTACCGCTTCATCCCGGCGGTGCGCCTGGCGCGCCAGCTGCTGGAGCGCGGCGTGCTCGGCCAGGTGTATCAGTTCCGCGGACGCTACCTGCAGGAGCCAGGCCACGATCCGGCGGCGCCGCTGGAGGACGTGTGGTATGCCAGCGGCACGCGCTCCGGTATCCTGTTGGGCATCGGATCGCACATCATTGACATGGCGCGCTTCCTGGTGGGCGAGATCGTCGCGGTGAGCGGCCTGTTGCGCACGTGGAATACCACGCGGCGCAGCCGTGCCGGCGCAACGGAGACGGTCACCGCCGATGAGGCAAACGTTGCCGTGGTGGAGTTTGCCAACGGCGCGGTCGGCACGCTCGAATCGTCCGGCGTGGCGACGGGGCACAAGAACCAGCACACCTGGGAGATCAACGGCTCTAAGGGCAGTATGTACTGGGATCTGGAGGATCCCAACCACCTGTACGTGTACAGCGACGACCTGGCGGCGGAGCTGCGCGGCTTTGCCTCGGTGTCGGTCACCACGGGGGCGCATCCCTTGCAGGTGCTCTATCTGCCGCCGGGGCACAATGCCGGCTGGGAATACGGCCATCTGCACGCGCTGCACCACTTCCTGGATTGCGTCGCCTATGACAAACCGGTGGCACCCTATGGCGCCACCTTCGAGGATGGTTATCGCGTCCAGGTCATCATGGATGCGCTGACACGTTCCTCGCAAGATGGACGGCGCGTGACTTTGACTTATTGACGGGATGGCTATGGGTGACGCCACATACGTGTTGCAGGTGCGGGGCATCCGCAAGAGCTTCTCGGGGGTCGAGGTGCTGCATGGGGTGGACTTTGACCTAGCTGCCGGTCACGTGCACGCTTTGGTGGGTGAGAACGGCGCCGGCAAGTCCACCCTCATCAAGATCATCTCGGGCGTCTATCGCGCCGACGGGGGCAGTATCTGGGTGGATGGCCAGCTGGTGGAGAACCTGACACCACAGCGTGCCCACGCCATGGGCATTGTGACCATCTACCAGGAGCGCAACCTGATCCCATATTTGAGCGTGGGGGAGAACATCCTGCTGGGCGCTGTGCCGACCAATCAGCTGGGCATCGTACGGTGGAACCAGCTGTATCAGCAAGCGCAACAGGTGCTGCAGAACTTAAATCTCGACCTGGATCCGCGTGCGCTGGTGGCGGATTTGAGCGCGGCACAGCAACAGGCGGTGGAGATCGCCAAGGCGCTCTCGCCGCACGCCGTCGCCGGCGCCGAGGCTCAACGCGCGCGGGTCGTCATCATGGACGAGCCGACCGCCAGCTTGTCGGGCGCGGAGATCGACAACCTCTTCCGCCTGATCTGCCAGCTGCGCCGTGAGGGGGTGGCGGTGGTGTACATCTCGCATCGCCTTGACGAGGTGTTCGAGATCGCCGATGAGGTCACTGTGTTGCGCGATGGCCATCGGGTGCTGTGTCGGCCCATCGGCGAGCTGAACAAGGAGCAGCTGGTCAAGGCGATGGTGGGCGAGGAGCTGCAC
>QEXY01000164.1 GCA_003130875.1 Ardenticatenia bacterium | reverse complement strand
CCCCCAAGATGCGCATGGCCTATGTCCCCTTCCCAATCTGGTTTCTCCTCCCTGCCCGAAGTGTCATCGCCATTCCAGGCGACCATATCCCCCTTCGCGCACCGAGGATGGCATGACGATCTCGCCCAGATCCACCGTGGTGTTTGCCCGAACGGTGACGAAATACTCGCGCGCTATGTACATGTAACCGATCAGCAGCGCCCGACGCCCGGCCGGCACGTTGGTAAGGCGAAAACGACCCTCCGTGTCTGCCTGTACGCGGATGTCGCCCACGTCCACCAGAATTTCTGCTGGGACAGGGTTTCCCGCCGTGTCCACCACCCTGCCCACCACTTCTCCGAAGCCTTCTTCCGAATCCGGCGAGGTGTTCGCCTGCAAGATGTTCCAGACCGCCAAAGCCAATGCCACCACGGCCAGCGCTGCGATGGCTAACCACCAGCCCAAACGTTTGGTACGGCGCGGCGGCCTCTCGATGTTACGGGGTTTCTCAGGCAGTGGCGGAAGGCCCCGCCGATATTCTTCCAATAAGGGTGATTCTTCAAGGGGCATTGTGCTTCATTCTCCTCAAGGACAACCGAGCGAAGCGACCGAGAAGTTGCCCACACTCGCCTCCGAGCCGTAGTTGACCGCCATTCCGACATATCCTTGTGAGTAGGTGGCATCGCGAACGCGCAACACCTCCCGGCCGTTGATCAATGCGGTGAACCTATCATCCTGGACGGTTATGCGCATCTGCTGCACTCTGTCCCAATCGAAGTCGGCTGGCACAGCCACACTAGCGAGCGGCGGAAAGACCTGGTATCCGCGCACCCACTTGCTGAAGTACATCAAACCTGGATCGGCCGCGTTCTTCTTTTCAAATTCGAACATATAACCTTCCAGGTCATCTGCGAGAGCCGGCGCACGGAAGATCAAAGCAAAGCCCTGGTATGAATCGCGGATCTTTTTCAGTTCGATCGACTCGGCGGTGACGACATAATCGTCCCGATTGACAGACTTGAGGAGCGCAGCCGACAGGGGATCTCCGACCATTCTGCCGTGTATGTTGCGCCACCTGCCTCTCCAAAGTCCTCTTTTGAGTTGATACCACTCGTTGATGCCTCGATCGAACTGACTTTGGTAGAACACTTCGCAAGATGGCGGTTGCTCCGCACCCAGGCCGCCGAGCGCAGCAACCACCTCGCTCAAGACGTTTTGAAGCGAGACACCCATGGCGCTCAGAGCCAGCACGGCCACCGCCGCCAACAACGCCAGTATCAAGGCGTATTCGATCACGCCTTGCCCCGTATGACGTTGGTTCATCCGCTGTTCCATCTATGACTTCTCCTGTGAACTGGCAGGGAACTGCTCGGAAGATTCCACAGCTGGCGCAACATGCTCGCCGTTCTTGGGCCTGATGTGTCGTCGCGCTTGCCGCTCCAGCGCAGCCAACAGAGCATCGCGCCGCACCGGTTTGCTGATGTAATCGTCCATCCCGGCTTCCAGCAATCGCTCTCGATCTCCCTTCATTGCATGCGCTGTCATCGCAATAATGGGAATATCCGCCCACTCCGGGCGGGTGCGGATCGCCGCGGTCGCTTCAATGCCATCCATACCCGGCATTTGCACATCCATGAGGATGACGTCGAAGGCGCCCTGGCTCAGCTTGTCCAACACCTCCTGTCCATCCCGGGCGCAGGTGACCTGGTGGCCTGCCTTCTCCAGCAGCGCGACCGCCAGGCGCCGGTTGATCTCATTATCCTCAGCCAGCAAGACACGCAATGGACCGATCGAAACAGAGGGAGGTGCCGCGGACTCGACTGCCTCTGCCGAGGGGACCTCCGCCAATTGATGTTGGCCCACAACCTCCATAAGCGTGTCCAACAGCATCGACTGCTTGATCGGCTTTGTGATATAAGCGGACCAGCCTTGTTGGCGCTGCTGCATCAACGAGCTGCCCATCGAGGTGAGCAAGATGACCGGCAACGTTTCCGCACCGGGCACTCCGCTATTGCGGATCGCTTGCAGAACGTCCGACCCTTCCATGTCCGGCATGTGGGCATCGAGCAACACCAGCTCAAAAGGCACGCCCGCATTGGCGGCGCGCTTGAAAACCATCAACGCTTCTTCCCCACAGCTGGCACCGGATGGCACACATCCGAAGGTCAACAACATTTCCTGCAAAATGCGCCGATTGGTGGCGTTGTCGTCCACCACCAATACGCGCAAACCTTCCAGCACGGGCCTGACAGAGATATAAGGCTGCGTGAGGGTTCCTTCCGCGCGCTGGAGGCGCACCGTGAAGCGGAAGGTGCTGCCTTCTCCGGGGATGCCTTTGCTCTCGGCCCAGATACGCCCATCCATCATCTGCACCAGTTGACGGGAGATCGCCAGGCCGAGCCCACTGCCACCGTAACGACGGGCAGTACCCGTGTCCACCTGCACGAAGCTCTCGAAGATGGATTCCAGCTTCTCGGGTGGGATGCCGATGCCGGTATCCGACACCGAACACAGCAGTTCCACCCACCCGGCGTCCTCCCCCGCCAACGCGACCTCGATGAAGATCTCTCCCTGCTCGGTGAACTTGACGCTGTTGCCCGCCAGGTTGATCAATATCTGGCGCAGCCGCAGAGGGTCGCCGCGCACATAAGCAGGTATGGCGGGATCTACGCGGTAGCTCAACTCCAAACCCCGCTGTGCCGCGCGCGGCGCAATAATGTCGACGACCTGTTCTACAACCTGGCGCAAGTCGAAATCAACTTCATCTAGCTCCAACCGGCCAGCTTCAATCTTGGATAGATCAAGGATATCGTTCAGGAGTGCCAACAGTGTGTCAGCGGATGCCTGAGCCATTGTCAGATACTCACGCTGCACAGGTGTCAGATCCGTCTGGAGCGCCAGCTCGATCATCCCCATAATGCCATTCATCGGAGTGCGAATCTCATGGCTCATATTGGCCAGAAACTCCGACTTGGCTCGACTGGCTGCCTCGGCCACCATGGCCATCTGATTGGCACGCACCAAGGCTGCCTGAAGCTCCGCATGGGCTGCCGCCAGGCGCTCCTCGGTCTCTTTGCGTTCGGTGATATCCTCTGAGACTCCGATCAGATACAAAGGTTCTCCATTACGGTCCCACACGGCCGATTTATGGGTGCATAGGATGCGCCGCCCTAATGTGGGACTGTCCACCGGTTCTTCGGGGATGACCAGGGTGGAACGTCCGGCAAAGACTTCCATGTCCTTTTGGCGGAACCAATCCGCCTGTTCTTTGGGAAAGAAATCGTAATCCGTCTTGCCGAGCACCTGGTCACGTGTCAATCCGAAGAGCTGT
>QEXY01000163.1 GCA_003130875.1 Ardenticatenia bacterium | reverse complement strand
CACCTCGATCATCTGGTGAGCATCGTATACACCAATGTGGGTATTTATGAGATATGTTCTATTGCTCTCTTCATCACGAAGTTGACCAGCAATATCACTGTAATGTACCATATTGTTTGAGACCCGTTCTTTCCGACATCGGAGGCATCGTCTTGGAGCACAAGTTGTATGCCGCTTGATGAAGCGACTCGAGAGAAAATCAGGGTTATCTTTCGCAATTTTCTAAGTAAACGGGCGCAAGCGATCCGCCGTCTAAAGATCGAGGATTTGCATATCAATCCATTTCTGATCCGAATTCTAGCTGGAGAAATGGGTTGGGATGATGCCAGACCGATTGTCACCTGGCTTGTCAGTCAACGGCTTGAACGCGGAACTGTAACCGCGTTCGGTTTGGCCCTGCAAGAAGCGGCAAAGGTGTTCTCTGAAGGCAGCGGAGTCGAGGGTGCCGACATTATGAAGACCAGATCAGGATGCCATTACTATATCCAGGTGAAAAGTGGACCTAACACGATCCCGAAAGACATGGGGATTCGCATCTCTCAGCTGCTCCGTTCGGCTCAGAGGCGGAATCGCGGATCGATAGCCCTGTTTGGGATGTGCTATGGCAACAAGCACCAAGTCAGTAGCATTGTGCGCAAATATGTCGAACAAGAAGGGGGCGTTGAGTGGCTCGCGGGACGTGAATTTTGGGAGTTCATTTCGGGTGACCAAGATTGCATCGATGAGATATACAAGATTGCAGGAGAAGTTGGTGAAGAATTCAGGGATGCAAAGGGTCACACACTCTCCGAGATATTAGAGGACAAGATACAAGATCTTTTGGAGCAGTTCAGAAGCTTGTACGGAAGCAATGGTGATGAAATGTGGCACAACCTGCTTCAGCACAACTCGTGAGTGGAATGAGATTGATAGAAAAAACCTTTCCGGTAGATAGGCTTAATCCGATCGCCTTGGCCGAAGGTAATGCCAAGAAACCTGTATATCGGATGCACAAATGGTGGGCACGCCGCTTGGGCAGCGTGTTCCGTATGATCACTCTGGCAGCCTTTAGTCGTGAAGATGATACGGAGACCGCGATCTGGCAGAAATTTTTGAGAGGTGCGGACCTAAGGGGGGCTATCGTGTTGGATCCCTTTATGGGAGGTGGTACTACCGTAGTCGAGGCACTTCGGCTGGGCTGCAGAGTGATCGGTGTGGACATCAATCCGGTTGCGTGGTTCGTGACCAAGAAGGAAATCGAGCCGGTTGACATCAAAGCTCTTGATGCTGCATTTAGCTGGCTCGAACGCACAGCGGGTGGGACGATCCTCCAGTATTATCGTACAACTTGTCCAGCCGGTCATCCGGCTACCGCGATGTACTATTTTTGGGTGAAGGTCGCGCCCTGTACAAGGTGTGGCGCTCTGGTGAGACTTTTTCCTAATTATGAACTTTCTCGCGGAAATCATCTCAACGTGTGTGTGTGTCCTAGGTGTTTGCAGGTAAACGAAATGGCCACTAGCTCATCAACCGTGACCTGTCGTGAATGTGGTTATGTGTTTAATCCTCGCAAAGGGGTAGCGGGCAGAGGTGTTTATCATTGCTCCGTCTGTGGTGCAACCCATCGGGTCTTAGATGCGGTTGCAGTCAAGGGTACCCACCTTGACGTGGAATTGCATGCTTTGGAGGGATACTGCTCTACGTGTGGCCGTTTTTTTAAACGCGTCGACCAGGATGACCTTTTGCTGTGGCAACAGGTGAAGGAAGAGTATGAAAAACGTCGGGAAGCATTGCTGATCCCTCGACAAGCGATCCCTGTCGAAGGACGCAGCGATCCACGCCCCATCAACCACGGCTATACCCACTTCTGGCAACTGTTTAACGAGCGTCAGTTATTGTGCCTTTCAATCCTGCTCGAACACATTATGGCCATTCCAGATCAGAACGTGCGCGAGCTGATGTTGATCGCATTTTCAGACTGCCTGGATGCCAACAATATGTTTTGCAAGTATGAAATAGAGTGGCATAAGATATCGCTGATGTTCGGGTTGCACGCCTATCACCCAATCGAGCGTCCTGCTGAGAACAACGTATGGGGAACAGCTTTCGGCCGAGGGACATTTGTTAAATGCTTCCAAAAGGTGCGACGTGCCAAGCTTTATGGTCAGCGTCCTTATGAACGGGTTGTCGACAGCAACGGAAAACGTCGTACCTATTACACTGGTAAAGAACGCATCGAAGGCCAGTGGGTGGATGATTTCCAAGATCTCATGCGTCGTGATCATTCTGTTTTGCTGCGCTGTCAGACCTCTGAGAATCTATCATTCATACCAGACAAGTCCGTTGATTGCGTTATCACCGACCCACCCTATTTTGACAACGTACAATATTCTGAGCTGGCGGACTTTTTCTATGTCTGGCTGCGCTTGGCTTTGCGCGACTCCTACCCATGGTTCGAACCAGAGTTGTCCAGACGTTCGAGCGAGATCGTGAAAAATGAGGAGCTGGGAAAGACCACGAGTTCCTTTGTGGAGGGGTTGCGTCGCGTGTTCTGTGAATGTCACCGTGTCCTGAAAGATGACGGATTGCTCATCTTCACCTTCCATCACAACAAAGTGTGGGCTTGGGAAGGCATAGCGCAGCTGCTCCTCGATTCCGGATTCTATGTTTCGGCTACACCAATTGTCCGTTCGGAAGGCAAAAGTGGTTTCCATAGTAGCGAGGGCAATATTCGATATGACTGTGTGTTAGTGTGTCGGAAATCTCCTTGGTGTGCTCCGCCGGATGATTTTTCGTCTCCGCGAGAAAAGACCTTGCGCGACTCAGTGCTCTGGGCGCGACGTACTCTCAATTCGGGGATGCCGGTCAATGAGGTTGATCTGTTCACCATCGTGATGGGAAAGGCGGTGGAGCACCACACAAAGGCTTTGGCCAGTGAGAAAGTGTCTCGCGAACGTATCGGGAGTGAGCCCAGGACGTATCTCTCAGCTGCCTTGCAGGAGATGGCTGCATTCGTGCAGCACATCCAATCAGAAGTGGAGCAGGTGGCAGCGGACCGGGAGACTACCCCGGTGGAATCGCTTCAGCAGCTGGTGTTGTTTGCTCTTGAATCAGGGGCGCAGTACGAGGACACATTGTCTGAGGGAGATGCTGTGCTAACCGCCGGAACGATGGACAACCCGATCCGTGACCCCTCAGTCGGTGAATGACCTATGCACGAGCTCGCCATTACGGAAAATATCCTGGCTCTCGCCTTGGAAGCGGCGCAGAAAGCGAATGCCCGTCACATCACGGCCATCCATCTGGTGATCGGCGATTTGTCCAGCTTTGTGGACGAGTCGGTGCAGTTCTACTTTGATCTGCTCAGCCAGGGCACGATCGCCGAAGGCGCTGTGCTCCACTTTCGGCGTGAGCACGCGATGGCCACATGTCGCGCCTGTGGGCACCGGTTTCAGGTCAACCCACCCCTCGTCCCGATCTGTCCCAACTGCGGCGATTATCACCTGGAGGTGAAAGGTGGGCAAGGGCTGACTGTGGATAGCATTGAAGTGAGTGATAATGATGAGACTGAAAGTAGAGAAACAAATCCTCAGTGCGAATGACGCGGTGGCGATGCAGAATCGAGCGCGCCTGGATGCGACCCAGGTGTTGGCCATCAATGTTATGGCTTCGCCTGGGGCAGGGAAGACCAGCCTCATTCTGGCCACTGCCGATCGACTGCCCCATGGAATACGAATGGCGGTGATTGAAGGTGACTTGGCATCGCGCATCGATGCCGACCTCATAGCAACACGGGGCATCCCGGTGACGCAGATCAACACGGGCGGAACCTGCCATCTGGATGCCCCGATGATCCGGGCGGCGCTGGATCAGTTGCCCTTGGAAAATGTCCATTTATTGTTCATTGAGAATGTTGGCAACCTGGTGTGCCCGGCTGAGTTCGAGCTGGGCGCTCACCTGGCCATCGTGGTGGCCAGCACGCCGGAAGGGCATGACAAGCCCTACAAGTATCCCGGCATGTTCGCCCGTGCTGATGCCGTAATACTGAACAAAGCAGATTTGCTGGATGTGCTCGGCTTCGACATGGCCTACTTCGAACGCGGTCTGCGCATGGTTAACCCGGCCGCACCCATTTTCGCGCTGTCGTGTCGTACCGGGCAGGGAGTCGAGGACTGGCTGGCATGGTTGCTGCGTCGCCTGAACCACGATGAAGACTCGACCGCTGCATCCGCTTGATGGAACCAAATTGCCGTGATGCAACATAGCGCATCTCACTCGCCTCAGCATCGCCTGCGGGTTGAAGTGCACGGCGCAGTGCAAGGCGTGGGGTTTCGCCCCTTTGTCTATCGTCTGGCAACCGAGCTGGGCCTCACGGGTTGGGTGATCAACGACACGCGCGGTGTCTTCATCGAGGTGGAAGGTTCGGAACGCTGCCTGCACCTCTTTCAGGAACGCCTGGTGCGGGAAGCGCCACCACGTGCCCTCATCCAAAAGGTGGATTTCCGCTGGCTCCATCCAATCGGATACGAACGATTTGAGATCCGACACAGCGATGCCGGTGGAACCAAAACGGTGTTGGTGCTCCCTGACATTGCCACCTGCGGCGATTGTCTGAGGGAAGTTTTCGACCCCAAGGATCGCCGTTACCGCTATCCCTTTACTAACTGTACCAATTGCGGGCCGCGCTTCACCATCATTGAGGCGTTGCCTTATGATCGCCCCAACACAACGATGCGACACTTCATCATGTGCCCGGACTGTCAGGCGGAGTACGATCAGCCCGTCAATCGTCGCTTTCACGCTCAACCCAATGCCTGCCCGGTGTGTGGGCCTCACCTCGCCCTTTGGTCTGCCCGCGGAGAGACCCTGATCGAGGGGGATGACGCACAAGTGTTGCAAGAGGCTGCTACGGGGTTGCGCCAGGGATTGGTGGTAGCGGTGAAGGGACTGGGCGGCTTCCATCTGATGGTGGATGCGCGCAACACCGATGCGGTGACGCGGCTGCGTCAGCGCAAACGGCGCCCCCATCGTCCGCTGGCACTCATGGTGCGCGATCTGGATCAGGCGCGCGCCTTGTGCCATGTCTCAGACGAGGCAGCCCAGCTGCTCATGCTCCCTGAAGCGCCCATCTTGCTATTGCCACGCTTGCCGGACGCAGCGGTGGCGGACAACGTAGCACCGGATAATCCCAATCTGGGGGTTATGTTGCCCTATACGCCGCTGCATCACCTGTTGCTGCGCATGGTGGATTTTCCGGTGGTGGCTACCAGCGGCAATCTCACCGATGAGCCCATTTGCATCGACGAGCATGAGGCATTGCGCCGTCTGGGAGATGTTGCTGATCTGTTTCTCGTGCATAACCGACCCATCACTCGTCACGCCGACGATAGCGTTATGTGGATCGTGGATGGGCGACCTCAATTGTTGCGTCGGGCGCGTGGTTACGCACCCTTGCCGGTGACGGTGGCGCAACCGTTGCCCACAATACTGGGGGTGGGCGCGCATCTCAAGAACACCGTGGCGCTCAGTGTCGGTTCGCAAGTGTTCATCAGCCAGCACATCGGCGATCTGGAAACCCTGGAAGCCACCCTCGCCTTCGAACGCGTGATCGCGGATTTTCTGCGCCTCTATGAGGCAAGGCCCGTGGCCATCGCTCATGACCTGCACCCGGATTATGTCTCGACCCGCTGGGCGCAGGAAGCGCTCCAAACCGGTCAGATTGCCCATGTGCCGATTGCCGCAGAGGAGCTCAAGTTGGTTGCGGTGCAACATCACCATGCGCACTTGGCGGCATGTCTTGCCGAGAACAAGGTCTCGGGCACCGCCCTGGGTGTGACGTGGGATGGAACCGGGTATGGGACAGATGGCACCGTATGGGGTGGGGAGTTCTTGCTGGGGGATGCTGCGGATTTCGTGCGCATTGCGCATCTGAGGCCATTCCGCCTGCCGGGTGGTGAGGCAGCGGTGCTGGAGCCGTGCCGTGTGGCGTTGGCATTGCTATGGGAAATGGGGGGGGAGACTGCCTGGGAGCGTGATGACCTGGCACCATTGCGGCAGTTTTCGACATCCCAAAAGCACCTGTTGGCACAGATGCTGCGGCGCGGTGTCAACGCTCCCATCACGACAAGCGTTGGGCGTCTGTTCGATGGCGTCGCCGCTCTGGTCGGCCTGCATCAGCAGGTGAGCTTTGAAGGACAAGCAGCCATGGCGCTGGAGTTTGCAGCGGACCCTTCTGTCCGCGAGGCATACCCCTTTCCGCTGGAAGAACCTCAAGATCGCGAAGGGGATGCAATGCTCTCCAAATGGATATTGGACTGGCAGCCGTTGTTAGTCGCTTTGCTGGAGGACTTGCAGCGCAAGGTGCCTGTGGGTATCATAGCGGCACGCTTCCACAACGCACTGGTGGAAGGCATCGTGGCCGTGTCCCGACAGGTGGGCCACGCGCGCGTGGTGTTATCCGGTGGGTGTTTTCAAAATCGCTGGCTGACCGAGCGGTCCGCCGCTAGGCTGCGTCGGGCCGGCTTTGAGGTACTATTGCATCATCAGGTACCACCCAATGACGGCTGTGTCAGCTTGGGACAGGTGACGGTCGCAGCGGCACAGCTGGCGCGAGATCGAGTATAGCGAGGTGTGCAATGTGTCTGGGAATTCCGGGAGAGGTGTTGAGCATTGAACAAAACCCTGCCGGCATCGCGATGGGCAAGGTGAGCTTTGGCGGTGTCGTGCGTGAAGTTTGTCTGGCTTATGTGCCCGATGTCCAGGTGGGCGACTACGTGATCGTGCACGCTGGCTTTGCGCTGAGCATCCTGAACGAGGAGGAAGCGAAAGAAGTCTTCGAAATGCTGGAACAAATCAGCGCACTGGCCGAAGCGGATTCTGGAGACGACGCATAGCCATGCGCTTTGTGGATGAATTTCGCCGTGAAGCGGACGCACAAAAGCTGGTCCGGGCCATCGAACGGCTGGTCACCTGCCCGTGGACGATCATGGAAATCTGCGGGGGACAGACCCACAACTTGATCAAGTTCGGCATTGATCGGTTGTTGCCACCTTCCGTGACGTTGGTGCACGGCCCGGGCTGTCCCGTGTGCGTCACGCCGCTGGAATTGATCGACAAGGCGATCTGTATCGCGCAGCAACCGCGGGTGATCTTCACCTCGTTCGGGGATATGCTGCGCGTGCCGGGCTCTCACTCCGATCTGTTGAGCGCTCGGGCACAGGGGGCGGACGTGCGGATGGTATATTCGCCCCTGGATGCCCTGGCGTTGGCTCAGAAATATCCCGACCGCGAGGTGGTCTTCTTTGCGGTCGGGTTCGAGACAACGGCACCTGGCAACGCCATGGCGGTCTGGCAGGCCAGACAGCTTGGCCTGCGCAACTTCTCAATCCTGTGCGCGCACGTGTTAGTACCGCCTGCGATGCAGGCCATTCTGGCTTCGTCCGATAATCGCATTCAAGCATTTCTGGCAGCGGGACACGTCTGTACGGTGATGGGGACGCGCGAATATGAACCCATCGCCGAGCAGTATCGCATCCCCATTGTGGTCACCGGGTTCGAACCTCTGGACTTGCTCCAGGGTCTCTATATGGCGCTGCGAGCACTTGAGGAAGGGCGTTGGGGGGTGGAGATTCAGTACTCCCGTTCGGTGACGCGCGAGGGCAATGTGGCGGCACAACGGCTGATGCATCAGGTCTTTGAGGTATGCGACCGGCAATGGCGTGGCATCGGTCTGATCCCAGCCAGTGGGTATTGCCTGCGCTCATCGTGGGCAGAATTCGACGCCGAACGACGCTTTGACCTATCCGGGGTGACCGCGCAGGAATCCCCTATCTGCATCGCGGGTCAGATCCTGCAGGGCTTGAAGAAGCCGCCGCAATGTCCCGCCTTTGCCACGCAGTGCACACCGGAGCACCCGCTGGGAGCACCCATGGTGTCTTCCGAAGGCGCCTGCGCGGCATATTACCAGTATCAGCACACGTAACCGGGGAGCGTGTCACGGATGGAACTGCAGTGTCCGATTCCGATCAGCGACTATCCGGTGGTGACACTGGCGCACGGCGGGGGCGGCCGGTTGAGCCAGATGCTGATCGAGCGCATGTTCATACCCACCTTTTCCAACGCTGCCCTCGAGGTGTTGCACGACGGGGCCATCCTGGAGCTGAACGGAACACGGCTCGCTTTCTCAACCGACTCCTTCACGGTCAGCCCGCTTTTCTTCCCAGGTGGAGACATCGGCTCATTGGCAGTGCACGGCACCGTAAACGACCTGGCGATGTGTGGCGCGCGTCCCCTGGCCCTCTCGGCCGGCTTCATCGTCGAGGAAGGGCTTCCTATGGAGGATCTATGGTGCATCATTCTCTCGATGCAACGTGCCGCTGCCAAGGTAGGGGTGCCGATTGTCACCGGCGACACCAAGGTGGTCGAACGCGGCAAGGGAGATGGCCTGTTCATCAATACCACCGGCCTGGGGGTCGTCCTTCCGGGCGTGCATATTGCACCCCAGCGTGCGGCGCCAGGTGACGTCATCCTCATCAACGGCGCGATCGCGGAGCACGGTATTGCTGTCATGTCGCGGCGTGAAGGGCTTGCTTTTGAGACCGAGCTGGTCAGCGACTCCGCCCCTCTGGTCGATCTCGTGATGCGGGTGCTGGAGGTGGGAGGTGACCAAGTGCATGTGCTGCGCGATCCCACCCGCGGAGGCGTCGCCAGCGCGCTCAATGAAATCGCGGCCAAAGCCCAGGTGGGTATACGCCTGGATGAGGAACGCATTCCGGTTGGGGATGCCGTGCGCGGTGCGTGTGAAATCCTCGGCCTCGACCCGCTCTATGTGGCCAACGAGGGCAAATGCATCGCCATTGTCGCGCCTGAGGTCGCCGACCGTGTGCTGGAGGCCATGCGTGTCCATCCCCAGGGTGCCCAGGCGACGCGCATCGGCGAGGTGGTGGGCGAGCACCCCGGCAAGGTTTTCATGCGCAGCCGCATCGGTGGCTTGCGCGTCGTGGACATGCTCAGCGGAGAACAGCTGCCGCGTATCTGCTGAACGTGCTCAAAGGCCTCCCAGGTCGATCGAGAAGGGTGGCAGGCGCGGTGCTTGCGCGCTCGCTTCAATGTGGGCCACGATGGGCGCAAACTCCTCAGCCGGATATTCCTCGATGCGCCCTGTATCACTCAGCAAGGTCAGCTCCGGTTTGATCGGCAGACGTCCCAGAAAAGGAATGCCCAAGGTTTGAGCCAGCTCTTCGGCATGGCTGGGGCCGAAGACCTCATATGCCTTGCCATTATCGGGGCAGACGAAATAGCCCATGTTCTCCACCAGCCCCAGCAAAGGCACGTGCAGCATCTCGGCCATTTGAGCCGCTTTGTGCACCACCATGCCCGCCAATCCTTGGGGCGCTGTCACCAAGAGGGCGCCGCTCAAGGGCAGGAATTGCATCACGGTCAGCGAGGCATCCGAGGTGCCCGGCGGGAGGTCCACGATCAGATAGTCCAGCTCGCCCCAAACGACATCCGTCCAGAATTGCTGGATGGCGCGCCCGATCAGCGGACCCCGCCAGATGACCGCATCACGCTCACTCCGCAGCAACAGATTGATGGACATCAGCTTGATGCCAGTACGGCTCACCGCCGGTGGGATGCCCAATGGGTCACTGCCCAGCGGAATCGCTTGGGAAAGGAACATCTTGGGAATGCTGGGTCCGGTGATGTCGGCATCCAGAATGCCCACCCGATGGCCCTTGCGACGCAGGGACACCGCCAGCAAGCTGCTCACAATGGACTTGCCCACACCGCCCTTGCCGCTCAGCACGGCCACGATGTGATCGATGCGGTTGATATCGGATGCTTTTGGAGCGCTCTGCGAAGCACTTTCGCTCGGAGGCTGGGGCGCAGTTGTCATTCAGCAGCTCCCTGAACATCAGCGCGAAGGGAATGGATCACGCGCTCTAACTTAGCGCGCGCCTCATCCGCTAAAGAGATCATCGCCGGGTTATCCAACCACTTGCTCATCAGCGCAGGGTCCATAATGGAGACGACACTGCCTGTGCCCTCTTCATATACGATGACATTGCACGGCATCAGGAGCCCGATTTCCAGCTCCGCCTGAAATGCCCGGTGGGCGAGAGGGGGATTACACGCCCCCAGGATCACGTACTTGCGGAAATCGGCATCCAGCTTCTTTTTCAATGTTGCCTGTACATCTATCTCGGTCAGAACACCAAACCCCTCAACCTTCAGAGCTTCTTTGGTGCGCTCGACAGCTTGCTCGAATGGGAAGGGCAGCCAGGTTCGCAGATCATCTTTTTGCAGCTCGCTCATCGTTCGTCACTCCTCGGTGATTCCCAGTCGTCCGTATGACAGCGAATACTATAGCTGCTGCCCGTGCTGCGCAAAGTTGCCTGCCACCTGCGAGGGAGATCGGACGCTCACTCCTTGGATATGTGCCGGGGCCACAGACGCCGCATCACCCGTTGCAATGTGGGCCAGTGAAGGAGCATGTTTGCATAACTGGCATTCGCCATCGGACATGCGCATTCCCGCTGGTAGATGCTGCGGCGCAATTTCCTCATCCGCTCTCCTCGCCAGATGGTGCGCAGGTCGTAGCCGTGCTCGCGCAGATTGCCCACCGATTCGGCACGGATGCAGCAGCTCCAGACATCGCCATTGGGGGCGATATGGCCACTCGCCCAGCCAGCATAGCAGGGGATCACCTGACGCTGCTCGAACAAAATGCGCTTGGCGAGCTGGTAATACTCTGCTCGAAACGCCTGGGTCACGCGTGCTCTGCTGCGCTGGGTTGCCTGGCTTGCCTGCTGGGTCAGGAAGTCCGCCAAAGGCGCATATTCCGCCGCCGAAGGGGTGATCTGCCACCCGACGGTGTCCAGTTCCACGCGCTCCTCGGCAATCTCCGTGATGTAACTGTCCGGTTGCAGCGCCTGCAGGGCAGCATAGAGCTCGTAAAAACGCTCCACATTGAATTTGCTGATGACTGTGTGTACGCTCAAGAGCAGGTTGGGATAGCGGGGTTGCATCTCCTTGAGCGCCTGCCACGTCTGCATAGCGCGCTGCCAATTGCCCGGCACACCTCGGATCACATCGTGTCGCTCTTCTGCTTCGTCCAGTGAGAGGTTGATGCCAATCTGGGTTTGGGGAGCTTCTGTGCAGATATGATGAACCTGTTCAACAATGCGCTCGGTGAGCAGTCCGTTGGTGGGGATGGTGATCATCGAGGGCCGGCAATGCCGATAAGCACTCAAAACGATTTCGCCCAGATCGCGACGCAGGAACGGCTCTCCTCCGGTGAAGGTGATATACACCGGCGCACGTCCGATTCGGGCGAAGACTTGCTCCCACTCGGCGGCACTCATATCATCCGAGGGCTTGCGCCACACTCCGCACGTCTGACAACGCGAATTGCAGCGGAAGCTGACGCTCACCACCAGGCTGAACGGAAGCAGGACGGGCCATCCAAAACGGTGAAAGCACCAGAAGAGGGGTATCTTAGGCAGCAAATGCGCCATCAACGCTGGTTCGCCTCGTCGTTCTGCGTGTCCGTGCCGCAGACCTCTCCCCGTTCTGAAACAGGGTCGAACCGCGACGCTTCCACAGGCATCGAGGGAGGGTCTGCCTCGAACGGCACCGGCGGAGGTGGGGTGCCGAATTCAATACCACTGCGTCTCCAGGCGAGCACTGTCGCGCGCGCGATGCTCAGAGGCGTCCAGAAAACTGCAAAGCACCAAACCAGGATGGCCGCCAATCCGATGAGCTGCGCGAGCATTTGACCGGGCCAGTCCGGCGTCAATCCCTCTGCCACCCAGAGGCCTGACACACCCTGCCCGGGCGTTCCCAGGTAGGCATCGAACCCGATGCGATTCCATCCGGCGCCGTGACGTCCATCGGCCAACACCCCCGGCAGCAACAATCCCAAGGCCGCCGGTATGCCAAAAACAGCAAGTGCGGCAGCGGCGTTCCCCAGGTTTAAGCGATTTTCGAACCAGAACAAAAGCCAGGGCAACAACAATCCGCTCACCAAGCCGACGGTCAAGGCGCCCCAAGCGGGCAGGAACGGAGCCCCTGCCGCCGTCGCTGCCAGCCCAGCGGCCATGGCACGGCCTATCATGAGGACGTCCAACCGCGCGGAAACGAGCCATGTGTACAGACCGGCAGCAAAAGCGGTGCCGAAAGCTGCCAGGACCATGTTAACCGCCATCACGGGCAGCACGACGTTGGTGGCTGTGGGAAAATGGGCCATCGGAGAGGTGGCCATCCATCCGATGGTCATCAACAGGGCGCCGCTCCAGCCGAGCAGAGGCAGGTGGGCGCGTGGCAGCGGGGCATCGAGTCGACTCTCTGGTAGCGCAATGGGCCGTCCGCGGAACACGGACACTGCGGCGAATGCACCCACGGCGCCGCACAGGGCCACCTGTCCGCTGCCGGCAGCGTCCACCAGGCCATGTCCGTAGGCCATCGTCAGGCCGAGGTTTGCCAGCCAGCCGCCTCCCCAAATCCAGTTGCCCAACCAGGGATATGCGACGCTGCCCATCAGCAGCCCAAGCGGCAGCGTCAGCCAGCGGTGGGTGGTGCGCCATGTGGCGAAGTGGACGATTAGCGTGGCCACACCCAGCAATGGCAGTTGCGCAAGAAAGAGGGTCAAGGCACCCGGCGTGGCCGCTGGGCCTGCCATCAGGAATCCCCGCAGACCCAGCATCCCCCAACCGCTGCCCCACGCAACGTCGAGCGGCGAGTATTCCCAGTACAGCCCGGCAAGATCAGGGGATGGATACACGATGGCGATGCCGCCAAACTGAAAGGCGAAACCGACCGCGAAGTAAGCCAGGCATGCCATTCCCCAGCTGACCACGCCGCCGGCAGCCGCCTCTGCCGCCTGATCCTCTGGGAAGGCAGCGGCGCTGAGCAAAATGAGACCAGCGGGCAGAAGGAAGGTGAGAAGTATCAGCGGCGACAGAGCGTTGTGGGACGACGTCTCAGAGGTCTCGGCGGCAGCCGCTGTGCCGCTCAAGAGCAAGCAGAGAAGCACGCTCCCAGCTATAATCCCCATTACACGACGGCCCATGCCTCGGTTCCTCCATTGATCGGTAGCGGTCCTGATCGGGCGTGCGCATTCTAGCCCACCCATGTGGCCTGCGCAAATGAACATTTTCTAACTCTCTGATAGTTTGTTTACGGATAAGCGATCAACGGAGTGGGGACAGGCAAGATATCGAACCCACCGTCCAGTCAATTGGAATGACGCGCTTGTGGTGGGCCAAACAGGCAATCTGCAACGTACACTCGAGTCGACCTTTGTACCATCCATAATTACACCTCTCGCCCGGATAGTGGTACGATGCCACCAACCTCTGGCGGGCGATGAGCGCGCACCCGTCGTGGATGTGGGGCTGGATGGTTCAGAGCTAGGCGACGCATTGAATCGGTCTCAGTTTTCTTATTTTTCCCTTTCCCATGTATGATACAACCGGTTGATCGGCATGCGGTCATCCCCTTGTAAATGGATTGAGAACGACCAATTTTTTTACTGGAGAACCTGGGCCGATCAACCAGTCGCGGTAAAACGGTCAGGTGACTAGCGCATCATCGGGAGAACAGAAGCCTATGACGATAGACGACCTGATTCAATCATTCCTCAACGCAGCGGATGGCGTGTTCATCGTGGATAGCGAACAGCGCATCGTGTATTGGAATGCGGCGGCCCAGCAGCTCCTGGGCTACTCGCACGCCGACGCGGTCGGGCGCGACTGTTGGGATTTGTTGGAGTGTTGCGGCAGCGACAGCGCTGTGCAGACGGCGCACAATCGTCGGGCAGTGGCGGCTGCCCTGGCCGGCATACCGGTGAGCAGCTACGACACATGTGTGCGCACCCAAACGGGCAAGCCACGCTGGATCAACCTCTCCATGATCACCCTGATGACCTCGCAAAACCCCGAGACATGGCTGGCGGTGGTGCTCTTCCGCGATGCCACCCAGAACAAGCTCAACGAGCAATTCGTCGCCCGTGTGCTGGAAGCAGTTGAGCGGCTGCGCGAGCGGGATGTCGTCACGCTCCCTCCCGTTGCGCCCCTTCCTCCTCCCGGCGGCAGATTGACGCGCCGCGAATATGAGATCCTCGGATTGCTGGCACGCGGGCAAAGCACCCGTGCCATTGCCGCGACCCTATCGGTCAGCCCTCCCACTGTGCGCAACCATATCCAGAGCATCCTCACCAAGCTACACGTGCACAGCCGCCTGGAAGCAGTCGCTTATGCAGTGGAGCACGGCCTCATCAGCGGTGTGTGAAGAGTGTCACCAATAGTGCAATCAGATGAATAATTTAGTGCATTTGTATCTTCCACTGTCGCGCAACTTGGTGTATAGTAGAAACTGTGTTCGTTGCGAATGTGCAAAACGCTCAAAGCGCGCAAAAAGTGCAATCTATTCTTGCATTTTTGGAGATTCCCCAGGCAAAATTGCATACAGACAGCGCCTGGTGGTGCGCGTGCGAGACGCGCAACATAGCATAGCAGCGCTGAGGATAGGGATCCAATCGGATGGAATGGATGGGAGGTCGCTCGCATGCTTCTGAGGAGTTTGGAAGAAGAGGGTGATCGGTTGCTCACCCGCTCGGAAGTGGCGGAGCTCTTTCGCGTGTCGCCCAGCACGGTGACGCGCTGGGCCGAGGCGGGGTTGTTGCCCGCGGTGCGCACTTTGGGCGGGCATCGCCGCTACGAGGCCAAAGCGGTCCTGGAGCTGGCCAGACAATTGAGGATAAAGGGGGTAAGAATGGAGACAGCAGTGTTCGAATTACCGCTTCTGTACGGTGACCACCATGTACTGGAGGTGCGGCGCATCCTGGAGGCGATCCCCGGCGTCGAGGATATCTATGCCAGCAGCGCTTTCCACGTCGTGGAGGTGACCTACGATCCAGCCAAGGTGAGCAAGGAGGAAATTCAAAAACGCCTGGAAGAGGCCGGCTACACCGGGGATTTGCCGTTGCCGGTCGAGACCGGGGTCGCGGTGACCGAGAACGGCAGCCAACAGCCCTACTTCCGCCATACGGTCGCCTATGAACAGTCTAAAAGGGTGGTGAGCTTCGAGCAGCGGGTTCATTATCAAGGCCGGCCGTTGTGGCCGTGTCCGGGGTTTGGTGTGTTGCGTAGACAAAATGAGGAGGAATAGTCAATGGCTAGGGAAAAGGAAAGTGACCTGAGCAAGCGCAGTGTGGATCCGGCGGCGCAACAGATGTTGCAGCGCGCCGAAGAGTTGGGCGTCAGCACCGCCTTCAGCCGTGCGGAGGCGATGGCGCCGTGTAACATCGGCGGCGCCGGCATGTGCTGCAAGATGTGTGGCATGGGCCCCTGTCGCCTCACCAAGGACGGCGCCACCGGCGTGTGTGGAGCCACCATCGACGTGATCCAGGCGCGCAATCTGGTGCGCATGATCGCTGCCGGCGCTGCGGCACACTCCGATCACGGCCGCGGGATGGCGATGACGCTCAAGGCAACCGCCAACGGCCATGCCGAGGGCTACTATATCCGCGACGTGGCCAAATTGCGCACGCTGGCAGCCCATTACGGCATCCCGATCGAGGGACGTTCGCCCAATGAGATCGCCAACGACTTGGCCGATCTCTACCTGGCACAGTTCGGCCAGCAGGAGGGCGAGGTTGTCCTGATCAGCCGCGCACCTGCCAAGCGCCAGAAGCTGTGGCGCGAGCTGGGGGTGGTGCCGCGTGGCATTGACCGCGAGGTGGTGGAGTGTCTGCACCGCACCCACATCGGCGACGATCAAGATATGGAGCACCTGCTCCAGCAGGCGGTACGCACGGCGCTGGCCGATGGCTGGGGCGGCAGCATGATCGGCACGGACATCTCCGATATCCTGTTCGGCACCCCGGCACCTATCGTGGGACAGGCCAACCTGGGTGTGCTGCGCAGGGACATGGTCAACGTGGTGGTCCACGGTCACGAGCCGACGCTCAGCCAGATGATCGTGGCCGCCTCGATGGATCCGGAGATCATCGCTTATGCCCAGGCAGCCGGCGCCAAGGGCGTCAACCTGGCCGGTATCTGCTGCACTGCCAATGAGATCCTGATGCGCCAGGGCATCCCCGCCGCAGGCAACTTCCTGCAACAGGAGCTGGCCATCCTCACCGGTGCGGTTGAGGCGATGGTGGTGGACGTGCAATGCATCATGCAGGCGCTGGTCTCGCTGGCGCAGAAGTTCCATACCGAGATCATCACCACATCTCCCAAGGTGCGCATCAAGGGCGCCGTGCATATCGAGTTCGAAGAGAGCAAGGCGCTGACGATCGCCAAGCAAATTCTCAAGCGCGCCATCGACAATTACAAGAACCGTGCGGAGCCGCGCATCCCGGATGTGCGCGAGGATCTGATCCCAGGCTTCTCGCATGAATATATCAACTATATGCTGGGTGGCACTTACCGCGCTTCCTTCCGGCCGCTGAACGACGCGATTATGGCCGGGCGCATCCGCGGCGCGGCGGCGATCGTCGGCTGCAACAACCCGCGCAGCCCGCACGATTATCTGCACACCTATGTGACCAAGGAGCTGCTCAAGCAGGATGTCCTCATCCTGGAGACCGGTTGCGGTGCCATCGCCAGCGCCAAAGCTGGGCTGATGGTGGGTGAAGCGGGCCTGGAGCATGTCGGCCCTGGGTTGCGCGAGGTGTGCGAGGCGGTGGGCATTCCACCGGTGTTGCATGTCGGCTCCTGCGTGGACAACTCGCGCATCCTGACCGTGCTCACGCAGATGGTCGCCGAAGGGGGATTGGGCGACGACATCGACCAGATCCCGGCGGTCGGCCTGGCGCCGGAATGGATGAGTGAAAAAGCGTTGGCCATTGCCACCTATTGTGTGGCGTCGGGCGCCTATGTCATCTTCGGTGGCGCCTCGCCAGTGAGCGGCATGCCCGACCGTGTCTCGGACAGCGATCTGGTGCTGCGCTACCTCAGCGAAGGCTGGGAGCGCCTCTACGGCGGCAAGCTGGAGTTCATCAACGATCCGGACGAGATGATCCGCCGCACGTTGGAACACATTGACAAGAAGCGCGCCGCGCTCAAGCTGCCGGCGTACGATCCAAGCCGCTTCGGGCGCAGCGGCGACCGCCGCGTGCTCGAGCTGGAGGCGTTGCCATTGGCGCAGCGGCGTGCTGCTCTATATGGTGTGGAGGTGTGAGCTATGTCCCGATACATCGCCACGCGCGCAATGCGCGGTGCCCATGCCCTAGTAACCGAAGCGGAGTTGATGCTGCAAAAAGCTCTGGCCGAGAAAGGCCCCGACACCCCAGTGGCCTTTCCCAATACTGCCTACTACCTGCCGGTCATTTATGGCATGACCGGGATCGAGGTGACCAAGCTGGGCCATCTCAAGCCGGTTTTGGAACACGCCCGCTCGTTGTTGCATCCGCTGCCGGCCAGCAAACACTGGACGCCCTATCTGGGTGAGACGCTCGACAGCGGCATGGCGACTCTCTTGGCCGCAGAAGCGATCGAGGCAATCCGCTTCGTCTATAAGTTGGAGCCGCAACGCATTCCCGGCTTCCGCCTGGCGGGCGGCACGCAGTACACACCAGAACAGCTGGGCGGCGAGGCAGATGGCCATCTCAACGGCCCCATCGACGACATCCAGCTGCGCAGCTGGGGCATCCAGCTGGTGGACGGCCGCATGCCCGGCTTCGCCGCGGTGATCGGCTGCGCCAAGAGCAACGAGGTGGCGGTCAAGATTGTGCGCGAGCTGCAGCGGCGCAACATCCTCGTCTTCCTGAGCGGCAATGTCAATGGACGCAGCATCCTGCACCAGTTGATGGAAGAAGGTGTCGAGCTGGGCTACGACACCTACACAGTTCCCTTCGGCCTGGACACCATCAGCGCCATCTATGCGTTGGGATTTGCCACCCGTTCGGCACTCACCTTCGGCGGCCTCAAGGGCGGTATGGCACGCGATATTCTGCTCTATAACAAAGATCGCGTCTTTGCTTTCGTATTGGCGCTGGGCGAGGTGGACGACCTGAAGTATGCCGCAGCCGCCGGAGCGATCAACTTCGGCTTCCCCGTCATCGCCGACACGGTCATCCCTGAGATTTTGCCTACCGGCATCACCCCCTATGAGCATGTCATCTCGATGCCGTGGAACGAGATCCCCGGCAAGGATGACATGGAGAAGGCCGAGCGGTTGGTACAGAAGTGCATCGAGGTGCGCGGCGTCAAGGTGCGTGTGACCGAGGTGCCCATCCCGGTGCCCTACGGCTCAGCGTTCGAGGGCGAAGTGGTGCGCAAGGCCGATATGCGCGTCGAGTTCGGTGGCAAGCACAGCCGTGCCTTCGAGTACCTGCGCATGGTCGACCTGGACCAGGTCGAGGACGGCAAGATCGAGGTCATCGGCCCTTCATTTGACGATGTACCGGTGGGCGGGGCGATGGATCTGGGCATCCTGGTCGAGGTGGCCGGCCGCAAGATGCAGCAAGATTTCGAGCCGGTGCTGGAGCGTCAGATCCACTACTTTATCAACGGTGCATCAGGTGTGCAGCATATCGGCCAGCGCGACATCACCTGGATCCGCATCAGCAAGGTGGCTGCTGAGAAGGGCTTCACCCTGCGCCACTTCGGCGACATCCTGCACGCCCGTTTCCACGCCGACTTCGGCGCCATCGTCGACAAAGTGCAGGTGAAGATCATCACCGACCCTGCGCTGCACGCCGAGTGGTTGGAGAAGGCACGCGCGGCATACGCCTATCGCAACCAGCGACTGGCTGACCTGACCGACGAGGCGGTGGACGAGTTCTACTCCTGCACCCTCTGCCAGAGCTTCGCGCCCAACCACGTGTGCGTGGTGACGCCGCAGCGGCTCGGTCTGTGCGGCGCCTACAACTGGCTCGACTGCAAGGCGAGCTACGAGATCAACCCCACCGGTCCTAACCAGCCCATCAAGAAGGGACGCATGATCGACCCGGTCAAGGGCTATTGGGAGGGGCCCAACGCCTTCGTCGAGCAGGCATCTCATGGCACGGTGCACGAGGTAGCTATGTATTCCATCACCGAGAACCCCATGACCGCATGCGGCTGCTTCGAGTGCATCGTGATGGTCATCCCGGAGGCAAACGGGGTGATGGTGGTGTCGCGCGAGGATCCGAGCATGACGCCGGCGGGTATGACCTTCAGCACCCTGGCTGGCATCGCCGGCGGCGGGCTGCAGACCCCCGGTGTGATGGGCGTCGGTAAATACTTCCTCACCAGCCCCAAGTTCCTCTCGGCGGATGGCGGGTTCAAACGTGTGGTGTGGATGAGCAGCTTCCTCAAGCAGACCATGGCCGAGGAACTTAAGGCAGTGGCAGAGCGAGAAGGTGACCCGGATTTGATCAACAAGATCGCTGACGAGACCATCTGCACCGACGTGGAGGGCTTGTTGGCCTGGATGGAGAAGGTAGGCCATCCGGCGCTGACGATGGATCCAATGTTCTGATGGGATATGCCAGTGGGCAGCGGCATGAATACCTTGCCGCTGCCCACTGCAAGGATTCTTGCGAAGGTGGTAACCGTCATCCTGTCACATAGACGGACAGGAAAGGGTGGATAGCTCGGAAAGGAGCGAGCAAAATGAGCGAAAAGCTGGTGCGGGATGTCATGCATCGCGGGGTGATCACCTGTTGGGCGGATGAGCCCTTGATCGACGTGGCGCGCAGATTGCGCGAATATTCCATTAATGCTATATTCGTCCTGGACGATAGCGGACGTGCCGAGGGTGTTATCTCGCAGGTGGATTTGGCGCGCGCGTACGTCCAGGGTGATTGGCAACACCGCAAGGCGGAAGAGATTATGACACCCAATGTGGTCACCGTGCCCGGTGACCTATTGCTGAAGGCAGCCATTCAGATTATGCTGGACAAGGGGCTACGCCGATTGCTCATCGTGCAAGGAGGTCGCACACCCAACCGACCGGTTGGGGTTTTGTCGCTGAGCGATGTCGTCGCCGCAATGTGTGCTGAAGCTAGCTGAGCATAGCCAGCCAGGAAGATCACCCCTAGAGCGCAGCATCCGCCCGGCGTGGGACAATCTGCTCGCTTTGACTCCGTCGAGCCTGCTAGTTGTTCATCGCCATTATCCATCAAGGGATTCAAACAGATAAGAGGAGGTTTTCGCTCATGCCCGGAATCGAGGTCCCCAAAGAAAAATGGAGCGGGAAGGTCCGCGAAGTCACCTTGGGCGCTACGGCAGCGGAGGGGGGCACGCGAGCGCGCACCGTGACCGTGGGGGGTGAGACGACATTGCCATTTCTCAAGTTCGAAGGGGAGATCCCTCACCCACCTGCCATTGCCATCGAGGTACGCGACCAGCCGCCGAGCGACTGGCCGGCTCTCTTGCTCCAGGCGTGGGACGGCGCCACCCAAGATGTAGCGGAATGGGCCAAAGCGGCCGAGGCAGCCGGCGCCGACCTGGTGGCGCTGCGCTTCAACGCTTCGGAACAGCTGAGCGCTCCCTACGCCCGCCAAGTGTTGCGCCGCGTGCTGTCGGCCACCGGTTTACCCCTCGTCGTCTTCGGCCCCGGACAGGCGGATTGGGACAACGAGGTGCTCGTCGCCGTCGCCGAGGAAGGAAAGGGGGAACGCCTGGTGCTCGGCGTGTGCGAGGAGAAGAACTACCGCACCATCGTGGCGGCTGCCCTGGCTCACGGACACCTGGTGGACGCACGTGCGCCGATGGATGTCAACCTGTCCAAACAGCTCAACATCCTCATCCATGATATGGGCCTGCCGGTGGAGCGCATCATCATGGATCCGACCACCGGCGCGCTCGGCTACGGGATCGAGTATGGCTACAGTGTTATGGAACGGCTGCGCATTGCCGCGCTGCAGGGCGATAGCATGACGCAGCTGCCCATGCTGGTCACGCCTGGAGAGGAAGCGTGGCGCACCAAGGAGGCACGCGCTGCCGAAGGTGTTCCGGCGGCCTGGGGTGATTATGTGAAGCGTGCCATCAACTGGGAGGTGCTCACCGCCAGCACCCTGATTCATTCGGGAGCGGATATCGTTGTGCTGCGCCATCCCGAGTCGCTGCGGCGGGTGCGTGCGATGATCAATGCCTTGATAGGCTGAGCAGTGTTCGCCCAGGGTATGATGTGACAGACAGTCCAGAGACGGAGGTAATCCATTATGGCTCTCACCGGCCTGCAAATCTATAAGCTGTTACCGGCCAGCAGCACGAATCCGGAAGTCAAGGCCCACGCCAATTGCAAGGAGTGTGGGTATCCCACCTGTCTCGCCTTTGCGATGAAATTGGCTGCCAAGCAGGCAGATCTGTCATTGTGTCCTTATGTGGAAGAAGAATCCAAGCGCCAGCTGGAGGAGTCCGCCGCGCCGCCGATCCGGCTGATCACTGTCGCTGGCAGCGCCAAGAAGCTGGAAGTCGGCAACGAGCTGGTGCTCCATCGCCATGAGAAGACCTTCTATCACCCGCCGGGGCTGTTCGTGCGCGTCAAGGACACCCAGCCCGACGCCGCACAGGTGGCCAAGGCAGTGGCCGATTACACTGTGGACTACGTGGGGATGTCGTTGAGCCTGGACGGCGTGGCGGTGGAGGCTGCTGGCGGTGACTTCGGAGCGACCGTGGCTGCGGTCAAAGCGGCGTGTCCTTTCCCTCTCATCCTTATGGCCACCGACCCCGCGACGGCTGAGGCGGGTTTGAAAGCGGCGCAGGGCACGACGCCGCTCTTGTGGGCTGCCAGTGCGGAGAACTGGCAGGCGATGGCCCAGCTGGCGGCGCAGTATAAGGTGCCTCTAGCGGTGCTGGGACCGAACGGCGACCTCAACGCCCTGGCCGATCTGGCCGAGCAGGTGAAGAACGCCGGCGTGGAAGATCTGGTGCTCGATCCCGGCACGCGCGACCATGCCAGCAGCCTGGCAGCGTTTACCCAGCTGCGGCGGCTGGCGCTCAGGAAAAATGAGCGCAAGGTGGGCTATCCGCTGATCGCCTTTGCCGGTGATGACATCACCCTCGCCGCACAACACATCGCCAAGTACGCCGGTTTCATCGTGCTCGATCAGTTCGACCCAGCCATGGCCTATCCACTCATCGTGTTGCGCGCCAATCTCTTCACCGATCCGCAGAAGCCCATCCAAGTCTTGCCCGGTGTCTACGAGATCAACCATCCCGGTCCATCCGACCCGCTGATGATCACCACCAATTTCTCGATCACATACTTCTCGGTGGCGAACGAGGTGGAGAGCAGCGGCCTGCCGGGCTGGCTGTTGGTGGCGGACGCGGAGGGGATGAGCGTGTTGACTGCCTGGGCGGCTGGCAAATTCGACGCGGAGCGCATCGCCAAGACGGTGAAGAGCACCGGCATCGAGCAGAAGATCAACCATAAGCGTCTTATCATCCCTGGCCATGTTGCCGTGTTGCTGGGTGAGATCGAGGAGGAGCTGCCCGGCTGGGAGATCAACGTCGGGCCGCGTGAGGCAGTGGACTTGCCCAACTACCTGAAGACGCGCTGGGGATGAGCGCCTGAGGAGGTAAGGGAACCATCGCGACCCACCGGGTACGTTTCGAGCCTTCTGGAAAAACGGTCGAGGTGCCTACTGGCACGCTGATCGTCGAGGCAGTGCGCCAGGCAGGGCTGGACTTGAACATCCCATGTGGCGGCCAGGGACGTTGCGGACGCTGCGCCGTGCTCGTGGACAATCGGCAGGCGGTGCGCAGCCGTTCGGAGCTGCGCCTCAGCCAGGAGGACCGCGCCGCCGGCTATGTCCTGGCTTGCCAGACGGTGCTCGAAGGAGATGTCACGGTCACCATTCCCCCACAGGAGCGCATCGAGCGCCGTCTGGTCACGGACCGCATCGCGACGAAGGTCACCCTGCCGTTTGTCTATGACCCCAAGCAGCATCAGCCCATGCAGTTGATGGCGCTGACGCTCGATCCGCCCTCGATGGACGACCAGACGGATGATTGGTCGCGCTTGAAGCGCGCTATGGCACTCCAGCATGGCATCTCCGAGCTGACCATCGACCTGCCGACGCTGCGCAAGCTGGGCACTACGCTGCGCGAGGCGAACTGGATGGTCACAGCGGTGGTGGAACTGGACACCTGGGATCGGCCGCAGGGGCCGCCGCGCCTGGTGGACGTGGTGCCTGGACACGCTACGAACCATCTCTGGGGCGCGGCGGTGGACGTGGGCACGACTACGGTGAGCCTCTACCTGGTGGATCTGCTCAGCGGTGAGATCGCCGCACAGGCGGCGGAATACAACGCCCAGATCAAGCGCGGCGAGGACGTCATCTCGCGCATTATCTACGCAAGTCGCAACGGCAATCTCCAGGAGATGCAGGCACTGGTGGTGGATACCATCAACCAGATTCTCGAACGTGCTTGCGGGCGCGCCGGCATCCGCCCCAGCGAGGTCTACAAGATGACCGTGGCAGGTAACAGCACCATGATCCACCTGTTGCTGGGATTGCCTGCTAATTCGATCCGCCTCGAGCCGTTTATCACCACGATCAACCAGCCGCCGCCGGTGCAGGCCGCCGAGCTCGGCATCGCCATTCATCCGCAGGCGCATGTCGATTGTCTGCCCGGCGTGGCCAGCTATGTCGGTGCCGATATCCCGGCGGGCATCCTCGGCTCGCAGATGTGCGAGAGCAAGACGGTGGCGCTCTTCCTGGACATCGGCACCAACGGTGAGATGGTGCTGGGCGACTGCGACTGGCTTGTCAGCTGTGCCTGTTCGGCGGGTCCCGCCTTCGAAGGCGCCGGGGTGCGCGATGGCATGCGTGCGACAGTAGGCGCCATCGAGGAGGTCTGGATCAACAGCCAGACCTACGAGCCGACCTATCGTGTGATCCCCGATCCCAAGCTGGAAGCGCAAGGCCAGCCGACTCCGCCGCGGGGTATCTGCGGCTCGGGGCTGATTTCCCTGCTCGCCGAGATGTTCATCACGGGCGTGATCGACAAGGCGGGCAATCTCAACTTTGACATGGGCTCCCCGCGCATCCGCCGCGGCGAGCACGGGCCGGAATATGTCGTGGCGTGGGGCAGCGAGACAGCGCATGGGCGCGACATCGCTATCACCAAGGTGGATATCGACAACCTCATCCGCGCCAAGGCTGCCATTTACGCCGGTTTCACAGTGATGGCCCGCAGCGTAGGCACTGACCTGTCCACAGTGGAACGGGTGCTTGTGGGTGGGTCATTCGGTCAATATATCAACGTGGAAAAGGCCATCCAGATCGGGCTGTTGCCTGACCTGCCGTGGGAGAAATTCCACTTTTTGGGCAACACCGCCCTGAAGGGTGCGCTGTTGGCGTTGCTCCATCGCGAGTTCCGCCATCATTTGACCACCATCGCCCAGAAGATGACTTACCTGGAGCTCTCAGCGGATAACTCATTTTACGAAGCGTTCACCTCGGCGTTGTTCCTGCCGCATACCGATCTGGCGCATTTCCCATCTGTGGCGGAAGTTTTGGCGGCGCGCCGAAACAATCCCATATCCCGTTCTGTTCAAGGAGGAAGTTAGATGTATATCATAGGTGAGAACATTCATATTATCTCGCCACGGGTCAAAGAGGCTCTGGCCGAGAAGAACATCCGCTTCTTCCAGGAGCTGGCGCTCAAACAGGTGGAAGCGGGGGCACACTATCTCGACCTGAACATCGGCCCGCAGAAGAAGGCTGGCCACGAGATCATGCCGTGGCTGGTGAAGGGTATTCAGGAAGTGGTGGATGTGCCTCTGGTTTTGGACACCACCAATCTGGCCGCTATCGAGGAAGGGCTGAAGGTGGCCAAGCATCAATGCATCATCAACTCCACTTCGGCGGAAGAAGAGCGCCTCGCCACGGTGCCACCGCTGGCCAAGAAGTACAACGCCAAGCTCATCGCCCTCACCATGGGAAAGTCGGGCATTCCGGTGAGTGCCGAGGAGCGCGTCAACATCGCCCTGGAATATCTCATCCCGCGCGCTGTCGAGCTGGGCATCCCGATGGAAGACCTGCTGATCGACCCGCTGGTGCTGACCGTCAGCGGCTGTCAGGAGTACTGCCCGGAGTGCATCGAGGCAATCCGCCTGCTCAAGCTAGCGGGTGACCCGCCCCCTATGACCAATGCCGGGCTCAGCAATGTGTCGAACGCGGTGCCGAACGAGATGCGGCCGCTGATCAACCGCACTTACCTGGTGATGCTGATGGCGGTGGGGCTGGACTATGTGATCGCCAACCCTTTGGACCAGCAGCAGAACGAGTTCATCCGTATCATCACCCAACGCGACGACAGCACTGCGTTGGGCCGTTTGGTGCTCAAGCTGTATGACAAGACCGCGGCCGGTGAACGCCTGACCGCCGAGGATGTGGATATGAGCGATCCGGATCAGGTCGCATTGTTCAAGACGGCGCAGATCCTGTATAATCAGGTCATCTATACCGACTCCTATCTGCGCGTCTAGGCGAAACGCGCCCGGCACGAGGAGGATAAGAACGTCCATGTATGACCTGATTGTGGTGGGCGGTGGGCTGGCCGGCATCACCGCGACAATCTACGCAGCGCGACGGCGCCTGAAGGTGTTGCTCGTCTCTAAGACGCTAGGGGGCAAGACCAACTATCGAATGCAATTGCCGCCCGAGGAGACCCCCATCGTTCTGGAAGGACAGGAGATAATCGAAGGGCTCAAGACGGAGCTGGAGCGCCTGGACTTCACGCACTATAAGGACTATGCTGTGCGGGTAAGCCGCCATCGCGACGGCTTTGCGGTGCATACCCAAGAGAAGGCGGTGCTCTTGGGCAAGGCGGTCATCATGGCCACCGGGGTAAAACATCAGCGCATGCACGTGCCCGGCGAAGAGAAATACCTGATGCGCGGCCTGAGCTACTCTGCCTTGCGCTATGCACCGCATATGAGCGACCGCGTGGTGGCAATCATCGGCAACGGCCAGCTCGCCGTGCGTGCGGCGGCGGAAATCGCCCTGACGGCGCGCCAGGTCTATCTGGTGGGGGTGGAACCTCACGTACTGGATAGCCCCCTGGGGATCAAGTTGAAGAAGGCCCAGAACGTCACCATCCTGGAGAATTACCAGGTGCTGGAGATGCAGGGCGACGAGTATGCACGTCGTATTGTGGTCAGCGCGCCGGACGGGTCGCAGATGGAAATCGCGGCTGGGGTGTTCTTCGTCGAAATCGCGGTGATCCCCAATTCGCAGCCGGTGGTGGGTCTGGTGGACGTGGATCCGAGCGGGCATATCCGCATTGACGAGCGCGGGCGCACCAATGTGCCCGGCATCTGTGCCGCAGGCGACGTCACGAACACCTATATGGAGCAGATTCTGGTGGCGGCAGGGGGCGGCGTCAAAGCTGCGCTGAGTGCCTACGCCTACTTGTTGCCTGGACTATGATGGATGTGGGTTTTGGATTTATATCATTGGAGTAGGAGTAGACAAGATGCCTCTGTTCTCACCACGACGTTATCAAGCACCTTTTATGCCGGTGCAGCGCGATTCCTTGCCGGTTCAGGTATTCACCGCCTTCGAGCAGGCGATTAAGGGCGCCCTGTTCGGTTGCCGCATGTGCGGCAACTGCATCCTGCAGGAGACCGCCTTCGTCTGTCCGATGACATGCCCCAAAGGTCTGCGCAACGGCCTGTGCGGCGGTGCGACGCCTGACCACTGCGAAGTGGATCCTTCGCGCCCATGCACCTGGTATGTCATCTATGAACGTTCCGAGCGGATGGGCCGACTCGACAAGCTGCTCGAGATCAACGCGCCGGTGGATGGCAACCGGGTGGGCCATGAGACCTGGCTCGATATGATCAAGCTGTGGTTCAAGCGCAAGGCCGGGCCGTATCCGTGGGACTTCGTGTTCAATCGCGCCAAGTTCAACCGCGAGTGGGAGGAGTTCTTCTACGCGCTGCGCCAGCCTGACTGGTGGCAGGGGGACTCGCAGTACCATCCACCGGCCTACACCGAGCCGATCTCTCTTCTGGAGGCGAACCTGCGCAGCGGCGTGTTCACCGTCACGGCGGAGATTGCACCACCGTTGGATGCCTCGCCGGAGGGCCTTATCAAGAAGGTGAACATGTTGAAGCCCTATGTGACAGCAGCCAACTTCACCGATAATGCCTCGGCCACCTGCCGGATGAACAGCCTGGCCTCGTCCAAGCTCTGCCTGGACGCCGGCCTGGAGCCGGTGATGCAGCTGCAGGCGCGCGATCGCACCCGTGTGGTGATCCAATCGGACGCAGTGGGCGCTTCGGGCCTGGGCATCCGCAACATCCTCTGCCTCACCGGTGATCATCATCGCTTCGGGCCGGCGCCGATGGCTATGCCGGACCAGTTCGACATGGACGGAGTGCAAATCCTTTGGATGTTGCGCCGTATGCGCGACGAGGGCAAATACATTGATGGGCGCGAAATGAAGATACGTCCCAAGTTCTTCCTGGGCGCTGCCGCGTCGCCTTTCGGTGCTCCACCCAAGTACGAGGCCATCCGGGCTGAGAAGAAGATCAACGCCGGCGCACAGTTCATCCAGACCCAGCCCGTCTTCGACTATAACCGCTTCACCGAGTGGCTGGAAGCGCTGGACAAGCGCAATCTGCTGAACAAGGTGTATATTCTGGCCGGCATCGTCCCGCTGCGCAGTGCCAAGGCTGCCCATTTCATGAAAGACGTGCCCGGTGTGGTGCTCACCGAGTCCGACCTGAAGCGCATGGACTCAGCAGGCGACAAGGAAGCCCAGGCCGAGATGGGGGTGACGATCGCCCTGGAGATGATCGAGCGGCTGAAAAACACACCGGGCATCCACGGCCTGCACATTATGGCAGTGCATTGGGAGTCGATCGTGCCAAGGCTAGTCGAAGAGGCGGGCTTGCCACGCCCGGTGGTGCGCGAGCTGCCGCGTCCAGAAGTGGCGCGCGAGCAAGAGAAAGAAGCGGTGCCGGCTTCCTAGTCGGCACTGGGTGCGCGCTGGGGAGAGTATGCGATGCCCAAATTGGCGGTGACCGGCAAAGGGGGCGTGGGCAAGACGACGCTGGCCGCCCTGTTGGCCCATATCTATGCCCAGGCAGGCTATGCGGTGATCGCGATCGACGCCGATCCAGCGGCCAGCCTGGGCTACGCGCTGGGCGTTCCGGAGGAGCTACTGGCGCAGCTGCACCCCATCGCCGAGATGGACGACCTGATCTACGAGCGTACTGGCGCTCGACCCGGCGAGACAGGCGGGTTTTTCACCCTTAACCCGCGCGTGGACGACATCCCGGATCGCTTCAGCGTGACATATCAGGGCATCCGCCTGCTGCAGCTGGGCACCATCTCGAAGGGTGGTAGTGGGTGCATCTGTCCGGAGAGCGCGCTGCTCAAGGCGCTGGTCACCTACGTCATCCTCTACCGCAATGAGGTGATGATCCTGGATATGGACGCCGGGATCGAGAACCTCGGCCGGGCGACAGCGAGCGCGGTGGATGCCTTCCTCATCGTGGTGGAGCCAGGGCGGCGCAGCTTGAGCACAGCGCAGACGATCCATCGTCTGGCCAAGGACATCGGAGTGACCCGCTGCTTCGTGGTGGGCAACAAGGTGCGCGATGAGGCCGACCGTGCCTTCATCCGCGAAAGTTTGCCCGACCTGCCGGTCATCGGTTTCCTGTCCTTCAACCCCAAGGCGGTGGAAGCGGATCAGCGTGGTCGCGCCATCTACGAAGCGGTGCCGGAGATGGTAGCTGAAGCGCGTCAGATTGCCGCCACATTCGATCAAGCTATGGCAACATCCTGAGACCGGTCAAAACGCAGCGAATATATTGAGGGCGCAGAGGTTTCTGCGCTCTCGTTCTCTTCCAGGAGGTCAGGTCACGCGTGCAACATCCTCTCTACGTGGCATTCGTCTGGCACATGCATCAGCCGTACTACAAGGATACGGCCAGCGGCGAGTACATCCTGCCGTGGGCACGTCTGCACGGAGCGAAGGAGTACGTGCACATGGCCGAGGTGCTCGGTCAATACCCATCCGTCAAGGCGACCTTCAACTTCGTGCCGTGCCTGGTGGAGCAGCTCCAGGAGTACGCGCGCGGCGAGGCGGTAGATCATGCGCTGACACTGAGCCGACAGGACCACTGGAGTGAGGAGGAGAAGGCCTATTTGCTCGCCTTCTTCTTTAGCGCCAATTGGGAGCGCATCATCCGGCCGCACCGGCGCTACCAGCAGCTGCTCGATCTGCGTCATCAGGCGCGCGGCGGACACCATCTCTTCAGCGATGCCTATTACTACGACCTGGTGGCATGGTTTAACCTGGTATGGATCGACCCGACGGCACTGCGCAACGATCCTGCACTGCGAGCACTGGTCGAGAAGGGTGAGAATTTCACCCGTGCCGACATCGATCTGATCCTGGAGAAGCAACGGGAACGGATAGCGCGCGTTCTGCCGCTATATGCCGAGCTGCAGGCGCGCGGGCAGATCGAACTGACCACCTCGCCCTATTTCCATCCTATCTTGCCGCTCCTGATCGACCTGGAGACGGCACGGCGTGCCAGTCCGCAGCTGGTGTTGCCGAACTGCTCTTTTCGCCATGTCGAAGACGCCCTGGAACAGCTGCGGCTGGCGGTCGAAGCACACCGGGCTGCCTTCGAGCAGCCTCCGCGCGGCCTATGGCCGCCAGAAGGAGCAGTGTGTCCCGAGCTGCTCCCTTTGCTCCAACGCTATGGCATCCGCTGGTTCGCCACCGACGAGGCCATCCTGGCGCGTTCGTTGAACACCTCAATCGAACGCGATGCCTACGGCCATGTCATCCGCCCTCATCTACTGTACCAGCCGTACCGCGTCGATGGGCTGACGGTCATCTTCCGTGATCATATTCTTTCGGACCGCATCGGGTTCGTCTATCAGAGCATGGCGGGCAAGGACGCGGCGGAGGACTTGTTGGGACGGCTGCGCACCATCCGCGAGCGCCTGAACGATCCAGAACATCCCTATCTGGTGGCAATCATCCTGGATGGCGAGAATTGTTGGGAGAGCTATCCAGAACAGGGCGACCCCTTCTTACACCACCTGTATCGGGGATTGAGCGAGGCGGAAGACCTGCGCACAGTAACTGTCTCCGAATACCTGGAGGCGTTTGCGCCGCGTGAGACGCTGCCACAGCTGGCCACCGGCTCATGGATTCGCGGCAACTTGGAGACCTGGATCGGTGAGGCGGACCAGAACCGTGCTTGGGAGGTGCTGGCACAGGTGCGGCGCGACTTGATGGCGTGGCAAAATGCCGTCCCTGGCGCTGGCCTGGATGTCCTGGAGGCGGCCTGGCGGCAGATTTACATCGCTGAGGGTAGCGATTGGTTCTGGTGGTATTACAGCCACAACGTGAGCACCGAGGAGCCGTTGTTCGATCGGACTTTCCGAGAACATTTGGCAGGCGTTTATCGCATTATTGGGTTACCCGTGCCGCCGTGGCTGTTGCAGCCGATCCGCTCCACTGCCGAGCCGCGCGACTATCGTGCCATCAGCGCTTACATCGCGCCGCACCTCGAAGCCGGAGCGGAGGCGAGTCTGGAGTGGTCAGGCGCCGGCTTTCTGGATGCCACATCCTCGACAGGCACGATGCAGCGTGGCGAGCGAGGGTTGTTGCGCCGACTGTACTTCGGCTATAATCCCATGTCTGTGTACTTCCGGTTGGAATCCTGGGTGGCTTTAGGGTCATATGAGGTGAGCGTGTTCCTGCGTCCCGAACCGCCCTCGGGTGCGGAGGCATCTTTTGGGTTGCCTGCTGAAGGGGCACCTCCGGAGACACCGTTCGGCGCCAGCTGGCGCGTCGATCTGCATCACGGCTTCGGAGCGGTGCTCAAGACGGCCAGCCCACGGGGCAGCTGGCTGGAAGTGGAGGCGGCGGTCGCAAGCGCGGCGACGGAGCGTGTCTGGGAAGTGCGCGTGCCCTGCCAGGCGTTAGGCATCTCCCTGGGCGACCGCATCGGCGTGGCGGCAGCGTTGCTCCAGGATGGCCAGATCATCGAAGCATTGCCACCCTCATCTTTGCATTACTTCACCCTGGACGAACGGAGCTAGATGCATCCATTGCGTCTGCTGGCCAAGGCGGCTTCGATTGCCGTGTATCGCGTGCGTCACTACGGCTGGCGCATCACGGGGACATGGCTGTGGACGCGCCTGTTTATGTGGACGGTGGGGCGCGAAGTGGAACGCTACTGCCGCATCACACCCCATTTGTGGGTGGGTGGGCAGATGCGCGCCGGCGGCTGGCATTGGCTGACAGCGCACGGAATCACTGCCACAGTCAATCTGCGCGCGGAGCATGATGACCGCACTTATGGTGTGCCTGAGGATATGTACTTGTGGCTGCCCACTGCAGACGACCACGCGCCGGCGCCGGAGCACTTCCACGCTGGTGTGGAATTCATCCACCGTGTCGTCGCTCAAGGGGGTGTCGTCTACGTCCATTGTGCGAGCGGAGTGGGACGGGCGCCCACACTGGCCGCCGCATATCTGGTCAGCACTGGTATGAGCGTGGACCAGGCGATCGAGGCGATCCGCCGTGTGCGCCCGTTTGTCAAGCTCACCCCGGAACAGCTGAGTGCATTGCACCGCTTCGCAGCAAATCACCGTTCCGATGCCTCAGACAGGATGTGATGGTGGACGAGCCAATCCGGTCGGTGCATACAAAGAGATGCACCGCGGGATAAATCCTCCGGCTGGCGAAACAGTCGACTGAGGCTGAATTGGTCGAGCAGTCCACCGGGGTTTAGCTCTGCGGGTGGAGATTGGAAATAAAAATAGTTGCGGTTTTCGGAATGTGTATGAGAGCTCAGTACACAAAGGTAGAAGATGGATGTATAGTGCCCGTCAAACAATCTCATCACGTCTCTTGTGGCTTCTGCCAGTCGCATGCGCCGCGCTCGTGCTTGTCGGGCAATTAGGTTCGCCCCTCACTCATTCTGCTGCGGACACATCCACTGCGCAGAGGCAATCCGCTGCGATTCTTCCCGCCTCGCCGACGGCCACGGTGTCAGTGTGGATTTCCACGTCGTTGCCGCCTGATGCGCTGATCACTCCGGCGGCTTCGCTGCCGGCACCACCGATGTCGTCTCCTGTGTGGGGCACACCGATTCCAGTGTTCACGTCCACCCTCGCGCCCTCGCCTACGCCCACCGTGACATCCACCCCGACTCGCAACCCCACAGCCACGCCCACTCCCACTATGACGGCTACTGCCACCCCCACACCCACGCCACGGCTGGCCACGATTGACTACTTCTTACCGGACCGCTGGGCGCTCTATCCCGGCGACCGGGTGACACTGCGTTGGGACTTACACGATGCGCGCGAGGCGTATCTGCTTCACGATGGGAAGGAGGAGGGCATTGTTGCGCCGGGCAGCGCGGTCTTCACCCTGACGCAAACGACCGCTTTCACTCTGTCCGCGCGCACCGAGGACGGTGCGGTGACCGCCCATGTAACCGTCCGCGTGTTGCCTGTGCCGACGCCGGATGGTGTGGCGCGCACGATTGATGTCCCCATCCTGATGTACCATTACATCTCAGCACCACCGCCCGATGCCGACCGTTATCGACGCGACCTCTCGCTGGCGCCTGAGGACTTCGAGGCGCATCTCGCCTGGCTGCGCAGCCAGGGATACCAGAGCATCACGCTGCACACGCTCGTCTTCCACCTGCTGGCGGGTTGGCCATTGCCCGAAAAGCCTATCGTGCTCACCTTTGACGATGGCTATCGAGACCATTATACCAACGCCTTCCCCTTACTCCAGAAGTACGGCTATGTGGGCACCTTTTTCCTGGTGACGCGCCCCATCGATGACGGCGACCCCAATTATCTGACGTGGGAGATGGTCACCGAAATGCATCGCGCGGGGATGTCTATGCAGCCGCATGGCTATCGCCACTTCGACCTGAAGGGCAAGCCGATCGATTTTCTGATCTATGAGATCGTCGGCGCCAAGGAAGCGATCGAGGCACGCACGGGGGAAATTGCGCGCTTCTTCTGCTATCCGTCGGGCAGCTATGACCGTCAGACCATCCGTGTGTTGGAATCGGCCGGCTTCTGGGCGGCGGTGACCACCGTGCCGGGTCGCCATCAGGGCACAGACCGGCTGTTCGAACTGGAGCGCCTGCGCGTGCGCAACACAACCAGTGTGGAGGACTTGGCCCGGCTGCTCAATTAGAGAAGTGATAGCTTCTGTGGGCATCCGATATCCGGGATAGGCAGGACGCATAACCCGAGCCTGCTCGGTTTGTAAAAAAACGGAACGCGTGGTGGTCGCGATTGATCTTGCCGTCTAGAATGTCAAAAATAGCACGATAGCCAGGATCTATCCCAAGAGTCACTCAGCCCCAAAGAGGTTCAGCACTTTTAGCAGTGCCAGTATCCACAGCGCGATTGTCACGATTATCATCCACCTGGTCGCCGGTAATAATGCTGCCAGTGGTCCGGCGTAGGAATGAAACACTACATGTGGGGACAGAAATGGCGCAGATGCCATTGCATAGCGGTGATTACGCTTGTAAATAGAGAGAGCGGAGAGCGCCAAGCCGACCGATATGCTCAGCGGCCACAAGCTAGCATTGAAGTTTCTGGAATAGTTGGTGATCTCCTGGAAACGAAGCGGCCATAATCCATAGAGAGCAACGGAGGCAGCGCTGAGGAGAAGGGTCGGCCAAAAGATTTGGAGCACCTTTCTGACCCTGCCTTCCCGCCAGGCCTCTGCAAGCCAGAAGATGGCCATTCCGATGCCAACTTGAGGTTTGATCAGAACGAAGGGCAACCCTAATTGGGGTGGCAGGACAAAACCAAGCATGGCCAGACAGTCTATGTTCGCGTTCAACAGGCCGTGCAAGACAGGTGGTGACAACAAGAAGGCTACCAACGCCACTGGACGCGCCTTCAGCCGATATGCCACCGTGGTGAGACTGAGCAGCGAAATGGCAAACAAAAGCCCGCGTCCGAAGTTCTCTGGCAGCAGAGCCAACGGAAGAAGTGGCAGCAATCCCCAAGGGGGGTTGTAGAATTTATCAATATCATAGGGAGAACGGCCGGATAATAGAGCAAGAGCAGCGGGGCGAAAAGCCTCGTGCCAATCAACACCATATGGCAGAAATGAGCTGACGGCAAAGGTGATTACCACTATAAAAACACTTATCCCTAGAGCTACCACCAGCCAGCTCATAAGGGTGTTTTTCTCATCGAAGAGGGTTGATTGGGTCATTGTATGCCTTCAAGAATTCTCCCGGCGCGTAGACACAAAGTCACCGCTCCGGAGGGAGTTGGCAGGGCATATGGGATCTGTCAGCTATACATCAACTTCTGCCCTTTGTGCTTCTACCGCCAGCTGATGACACGCTCGTCCACGAAATCATAGCGGATGGGCAGCTGGTCGTTGACCTCCGGGGGGAACATAGGATGCGGATTGGAACCATCCCAGTTCATCACCCAGACCTCCCAACGTCCGGTGCGGTCGGTGAGAAATGCGATCTGGGAGCCGTCGGGCGACCACGTTGGTGAGACGTTGTTCCATTGTCTACCTCCCTCCGGCATGGCCGTAACCCACAAGGGGGTCTGGGTCAGGCGTACCCGTCCGCTGCCATCCGCGTTGAGCCGGTAAATGTCATAGCCACCGTTCTGGCGGTACGCCACCGCGATATAGCGTCCATCGGGAGAAAAAGCGGGTGTGCGGTCCTCCCGTCGGTCGGTCAACGCCCACTGTTCCAGGCGGTTGATATCCAGCTGCACCAGTCCGCCCTGTCCACTGCTCACGATGCGCCAGTTGTTGGCTGGATCCCATTCCGGCCCAAACGCATAGTTATCACTGGGCAGGTCTTGATAGCTGCCGTCCGCCAGATTCACCACGCGCAGCCCCCAATAGGGATCGGGCGGAAGTACCCAGCACAAATAAGGCATTCGATTGCGGATTTTCACCTTGATGCTGTCCGGATCCACATTCCAGGGGATGTTGGGCATCTTGTCACGCATTTTTATCTCGATCAGGTTCTTGCACACCTCTTTCTCCTCGAGGCGGCCACCATGCTGGAAGTTCACCACAATGCGGCTGCCGTCAGGCGACCACGCCGGATGCTTGGCCTGCTTGGTGGCGCCCAATATAGCGCGTTCACCGGAGCCATCCACGTTAATCACCCATATGGAACCATCCTCGCCGTTCCAGCGGGTGAAGGCCACCTGGCTGCCATCTGGTGACAAGACGGGATCGATGCCGCTCGTCAGGCGACGGAGTCCACTGCCGTCGGCGTTGATGAGCACAATATCACCACCGCTGGAGAGCTGGATGGCCAGCAGCCCACGTCCGCTTTCAGTCAGCTGAGAAGATGGCGCAGCAGCCTGCGTCTGTGGGGCAGCCTTAGAGGTGCGGAGAAGCACATCAGATGGTAGCTCAGGTAGGTCGCTCCAGCTGCCCCCTGGAGAGAGAAAGCGGAGTCCCACCCAACCCGCTGCACTGCCCTGCAACGGTGCCACCAATGCCCAGCCTCGGCTTTTATCCAAACCCAACACGATGACCAGCGTGTTGATAGTTAATACGCCATTGCGCGGATAGGCGATGCCGGGTTGTTCGCGCAATGCAATCTCGTTGCTTGCCACCCAAGCGGTCATCACCTGTGGAGCACTCTCCCAGCTACCCTCTATCACCAGTTCACTGCGCATCGCCCAGCCTGGACTCTTATTGGAGGGCAACAGGAGCAGCCACGCATTGGAGTCACGGCTCATGGCAAGCACAGCGGCCTGGTCATCCTGATACAAGGTTGCGACAGGCGCATACGCACTTCCGGGCCCGCGGTAGAGGGTCACCTCTCCGCGCGCCGGTCGGGCAGTGCCCACCGGCACCAGGGGCAGCTGGAGAGGCAGAGCAACAGACGGGGTAGATGTGACAGTGGTATTGGAAACACCAGGGTTCGCCGCAGGCGCAGAGGTCGGTTTGGATTGAGGGAGTGGAACGCCTGTCCCTGACGCAGCTGTCCCGGTGAAGGGGGCAATGTCATCCGCCGGCAGCGCATCCGATGGAGCTGCGGAGCGCACGACCGGTGCACTCTCCAGGGAGCCCGTAACATCCAGGTATTCCAAATAGACCCAGCCCGGCTTGCCCTCGCCTGTCACCACTAAAGCCCAATCGCGTGCCCGGTTAAGTGCCCGTATCGATAGCTTGTCTCCACGTTGCAATGTCCTCAACACGCGATAGTCCGGACCCGGTCCCTGACGCATGTTCAGCTGTTCGCTTTTGACCGTTGCCTGCGCGACTTCGGCGAGCTGGGCCACCGAGAGCGGGCTCGCAGCAGCTTGAGGTGCTGCAGTTGCCTTGGGCTGCGCCGGCTGGCGCATAATCGGGTTGGCCGGCAGTACAGGTGCTCCCTCCAGCGAACCAATGATGCGCAATCCGTCCACCGGCACCCATCCCAGTGCACCGGAGATGGTCACAATGTATGCCCAATCCCGGTTGGCATTGACGCCAAAGATGCCCAGCAGCTCGCCCTTGCCGATCTCGGCGGCGCGGGCATAGTTGCTGCCTGGCCCCTGGTGAGCCACCATGCCATCCGCGATAACCACCCCTGAGGCAACGGGCGACAGTTTGCTCACCAACTCGCTCAGCGCAGACTGGGGCGTGCTCGGCGGTTGCGGCTGATCCTCCAGTGTAGGTGGCTCAGCCAACGAGAAAGTCACGCGCAAAGCTGTGGCCGGCATCCAGCCCTGCAAGGTGCGCTGCGTCAGCACATATAGCCAGGTGCCATCGCGATTTTTGCCCAACACGGCAACCATCTCGCCTGCTTGAGGAGAGCCCAGCGTCGGATAATCCTCACCCGGCCCTTGACGCACAGGCACTCCGTTGCCCGTGACCACGGCGGCGCCGGTCGGTGTGAAACCACCGCTCAGCGCCACCACCTGCGCCACCAGCTCTTGTGGATTACCCGAGAAAGAGAGTTGCCGATCTGTTGTCTCTGTCACCGCGGTTGGGGTGATGCGCGATGGCAGGGTACGCGTCGGAGTGGGTGGCAGGGTGACCTTGGGAAAGGGGGTCGGCGTTGCCGTCGGCGTGCTGGGCAGCGGCGTCGGCCAGGTCGACAGGCTGAGACGTTGCTCAGGCGTCGGAGTGGAATGACCACCTAACGGGTTCGGCAGCGCCTGACAACCCACGAGGAACACGAGCAATAGAACAGGGATAAAACGCAAACCAAAACGTTCGATTTTCATGGGTGATTCCCTCTGCTCATCAACCTTTATCCGGTTCGTTTTGCGGCAGCGACGGGTTGAAAGATGTCGTGCCCGGTTGGGGTTGTGGCTCGGGCCGTCGCGGGCGCGGTGGACGTGGCGGCGCAGGCGGCGTCGGCGGTGTGGGCGTGGGCCCAGCTGGCTGCGGCGCCTCCGGTGCTTCCCTGACTTCGGGCTCGCTGCCCAAGATGCGGCGCACGATGCGTCGCGCCAGGTTGCTGCCGCCGTCGAGGAAGGTGTACACCACCGGCACGAGGATGAGCGTCAGCAGCGTCGAGGTAATATTGCCGCCGATGACCACCGCAGCCAGCGGTGCACGGATTTCGGAACCGGCCCCAATGCTGAACAGCAGAGGCAACAGGGCGAACACCAGTGCTGCTGTTGTCATCAGGATGGGGCGCAGGCGCAGCCGTCCTGCCTCAACCAACGCATCACGACGGCTGTAGCCGTGCTCACGTCGCAGCACGTTGGTGAAGTCCACCAACAGAATGGCGTTCTTGGTGACGATACCCGTGAGCAGGATAATGCCCAGCAGAGAGACCAGGTTGAGTGTGTTGTTCGTGATCAGCAGACCACCGAAAGCGCCGACCACCGAAACGGGCAGCGAGAACATGATCGCCAGTGGATTCAGCCAGCTCTGGAAAAGCGCCACCAGCAGCATGTAGATCAACCCAATCGAGAGTATGAGTGCCGAACCCAGCTCGGCGAACGACTCGCGTTGCGCCTGGGACTGTCCACCTAAACGGAAACCGTAGCCTTCGGGGAAGGTCACGTTCGCTTTAATGGCTGCCTCGATGTCATCCGTGACGTCTCCCGATGCCCGTCCGGTGACACCACTGCTCACTGTCAGTTGTCGCTGGCGGTCGGTGCGCTTGATGATGGCGGGCGCCAGGTCACTCTGCAGTGTGGTCACCTGAGCCAGGCGGATCTCCTTGCCGGCTCGGTAGCTCAACGGTAGCTCGGCGAGCTTCTGCAGGTCGGCACGCGCTGTTTCATTGACGCGTAACGTGATGTCCACATCCGACTTGCCCGGTTGCTTGAACGTGCCCACTTTGGCGCCGCTGAGCGCGGTGCGCAGTGTGCCGGCCACCTGAGCGGGTGAAAGCCCCAGGTCAAGCGCGCGCTGTCGTTCTACCACCAAGCGCGCCTCGGGTGCACGCGCCGCATCCAGGTTCTGGATGTCAGTCGTCCCCGGAACAGTGCGCATCACCGCCTCGACCTGATTCGCCAGGTCGATCAGTCGCTCCGGGTCCTCCCCATACACCTGGATCTGGATGGTGCCACCCATTCCTCCTCCCCCACCCAGAGATGAGCTCAGGTTAAGCGAGATGGTGGCTTCAGGTATTTGCTGGACTAATGGGCGCAATGCCTCGACGATCTGCACCGTGCTGCGCTGACGTTGGGTCTTCTCCACCACGCGCACGCGGATCGTGGCGCTGTTAGCGGCACCACCGGTGCTGATACCAAAGGTGCTTCCACCCGATCCGACATTGGTCAAAATCGCAACGGTCTCGGGCACTTCCTGCAGGATGAGCTGCTCGACTTGGCGGGCTGCCTGATCGGTTGCAGCCAGGTTGGTGCCGGCCGGCATCTGGATGTTTACGGTGAACTGGGCATCGTCTTCTTGCGGGGTGAATTCAGAGCCCACCACGCCGCTCAGCACCAGCCACGCGCCGGCGACCAACGAGAGTCCGGCGATGAAGACAGCCAGGAAGGAAGTGCCCCAATTGCGCAAGAAAAAGCGCAGTGTTGCCGCGTAGAGGCGCGCCAAACCCTCAAAAGCTGCATCCCACACACGGACGAAGCCCTTCCAGATGATGCTCACCGGCCAGAACAGGATACTGAACACACGACGCAATCCGCGTGGCTTGGGCTGCGGTTGGCTTTCGTCGCGCATCCACAATGCCGCCAGCATCGGGGTCAGCGTGAAGGATACAAACAGCGAGAAAAGCGTTGTAGTGGCGATGGTGATGCCATACGAGCGGAAGAACTGTCCCACGATGCCGCTCGAAAATGCCACCGGCACATATACGACCACGTCTACCAACGTAATGGTGATGGCCGCCAGCCCGATCTCAGAGCGACCGTCCAGAGCAGCCTGACGCGGGGGTTTGCCCATCTTCAGGTGACGCTCGATGTTTTCCAGCACCACAATCGAGTCATCCACCAAGATGCCGATGGTCAGCGTCAAAGCCAGAAGGGTGAGCGTATTCAGCGTGAAGCCGAGTGCCCACATCACAATGAACGTGGACATAATGGAGGTGGGGATAGCTAGTACCACGATAAATGTGCTGCGGATCGTGTGCAGGAAGAGGAGCATCACCAGGCCAGTGATCAGGATGGCCAAAATCAGTTCCTCCTGCACCGCTTCCACCGCCTCGCGCGTGAATTTTGAGTCGTCGATCACAATGGTCATCTGCGCGCCCGTGGGTAGCTTGCTGTTCAGCTCTTCAACCACCTCACGGACCGTGTCAGCCACCTGGATGGTATTGGCGTCGGAGGTCTTGAGCACGCTGATGCTGACGGCTTCGATGCCGTTGTAGCGCAGGATCTGGGTCTTGTCCTTGTACCCTTCTCGGATCGTGGCGATGTCGCGCAGGTAAACGTATCCACCAATGTCCTGACCCGGTCGGCCCGGGACACCACTTTGGCCTCCGCCGGTGGAAATGACCACATCCCCGATCTGTTCCAGCGAAGTGAATTCTCCAACTGAGCGCACTGCCGTCCGCTGGCGCCCGATGTCGATGGAACCCACTGGGAAAGTAAGATTGTTCGCCTGCAGAGCGCGCTGCACATTCTCCAGCGGGACACGATAGGCAGCCAGCTTGGCAGGATCGACTTCCACCTGGATCTCGCGCTCGCGTCCACCGGAGATGTTCACCGACGCCACACCTTTGATCGCCTGCAAGCGAGGCCTGACGTCATTTTTGGCAATGTCAAACAGCTCGTCCTGGCCCTGGGGACCGCTCAGCACGATTTCCATAATGGGGATGGCGTTGATATCCGCCTTGATGATGGTGGGATCATAGGCTTCTGCAGGCAAGCTGCCTCGCACTGAGGCGACTTGGCGTTCCACATCGATAGCCGCTTGGTCGCCGTTGGTACCCTCGACAAAGCCGATGATCACAATGCCCACTCCCTCGCGTGCGGTGGACATGATCTGGTCAATGCCTGAGATGCCCGCGACAGCATCCTCAATCGGTTTGACGATCAGGTCTTCCACATCCTCCGGGCCAGCACCCGGAAAGACGGTCACCACGCTGACGTAGGGAAAGTCTACCTTGGGATAACGATCAACCTGCATCAGGGTGAGTGAGCGATAGCCCAGCACCACCAGTGCCAGGATGATCATCAACATCGTTAACGGTCTACGGATGGCAAGTCGTGTGAGTCCCATAGGCTCTCTTGTCCTCAGCGTGCTGCTTGAGTCAGTGGCTTGGTTTCAGAGGCGATCTGCACCCGCGCGCCGTCACTTAAGCTGTTCTGACCAGCGGTGACAACCATTTCGCCGGGTCGCAATCCACTCAGAATTTCGACATTTTCGCCGTCCGTGAGCCCTGTGGTCACCAGACGTATATGGGCGACGTCATCCTGCACCACGTAAACGGCTTCCTTGTTGTTGATCAACGTCACTGCTGCGCGCGGCACGAGCAATGCCGCCTGCTTTTCCTCGACCAGGAGCGCTAAGTCAGCATACATACCGCCACGCAGTTTGCCGGCTTCGTCCACCGGGGTGACCTTGACCACAAATGTGCGCGTGGCCGAGTCGGCTACCGGCGCGATACTGGTGACCACAGCGGGAAAGTCCTCATCGGGATACGCCCTGACTTTGATGGCGGCATGTTGCCCGGGCTTTACCTCCTGAATGCGGCTTTCCTCCACGTTGATAACCGCCTCCAGATCCCGGGAGACAAACAAAGCAACTGGCGTGCTTGGCCCGACCATGCTACCTTCGGTCACGTATAGCTCTGCTACGATACCGTCAAACGGAGCACGGATGGTGGTCTCATCCATCTGGATGCGCGCCAGTTCAACAGCTGCTTCCGCTTGCTTGATCTTAACGCGCGCCAGCTCGAAATCGGTCTGGGTATAGGGGTTTTTGGCCAGAGCAAGCGCCAGCTCCGCTTGGGCTAGCTGGACCATCAGGGGAGATAGCTGCACATCGCTGGGATGAGTCTGCAAGTTATAGGCGGCCCGAGCAGCTTCGTAAGCGATAGTAGCCTGTTCCAACTTCAAGGATTGGGGCAGCATACCCACCTGGCCGGCCCAGGCCACTTTGTCGTACTCCGCCTGCGCCAGTTTCAGAGCAGCCTCCGCCTGCGCCAGGTTTGCTGCAGCAGCGGTGCGTTCCTCATCACTTATGTTGAGTAAATCGTTGACTGCGCTGCGCGCGAAGCGCACTGCCGCCTCCGCCGCAGCGATCTGTTCCGGGCGTGTACCTTCTTCCATCTTAGCCAGGTTGAGCCGCGCCAGCTCCAAATTCGCTTCCGCTTGCTTCAGCTGGGCGGCATAGGTCTTGCTTTCGACAAGCGCGATGGGGTCGCCCGCCTTGACCGCATCGCCTACTTCGACCAGGAGGGATTCGATACGCCCTGCGGCTACAGGCAGGATGTTGACGCTGTGCTTGGGACGCAGGTCACCTGAATAGTTGTAAATACGCGAGATCGTCCCCGTGCGGGCGGGGGCGACGAGCACAGACACCGCAGCGGCTTTCAAGGGTTCCGCCGCGCGCGCGACGCGTTGAGTCGTCGGCGCGCAACTGGTAGTCAGCAAAGCAGCCAGGATCATCAGAATGAGCATGCCCAAAACCCATCTCTTCATAGCCTTCCTTCTCCTCTTTAGCTTTCGAAGTTGTCAATCTGGGATACCGATGACGGTTGGAGAGGTACATCCTCCGCATACGTTACCTGAGAAGCCTCGTCCAAGGGGATCAGATCGTGCAACGACAGATCCCACTGGCTGATAATGTCCTCCACATTTTCAACAGCGATGTGGAAACGTTTCAGATGGATGCGAAAGATCTCCTGGAATAAGGCTTCCGTGTCAGCCAATTCTTCATCAGTGAGGACTGCGCAACCGGCCACGTCGTCATCCAACAGCTTCTCGCTCACTTGCCTGAGCAGCGCTACGCCTGCTTGTGTGGCTTGCACCAATACCACACGACGGTCAGTCGTGCTGCGTGCGCGCTCCACAAGGCCCGCTTTCTCAAGACGGTCGATGATGCCGGTCATCGTGGGCGCGTCTTGAAAGGTGATGTCGGTGAGATCGTTCATCGAGCGTGGCGTGCGTGCCTTCACCAAGGCGAAGAGCACCATGAACTGCGGCGGAGTCAAACCGAAGGCTTGTAACAATTGCCAGAAGCGCCGCATCGCGATCCACATCAGCACCACAAACGTAGCACTGATGCGACGCAAGCGTTCTGCGCGAGAAACAGCAACTTTGTTCATAACAGAAAACCTCAGTTTTTGTATTTTGCGCAAAATAAGAATATAGAATTTTCTAACACGAATATTTGTCAGAATAAATAGTTAACAACGCAAATGAAATTATAAGTGCATGATGTCTAGGATGTCAAATTAGGAGGTGTGAGAGTGTTGAAAAACTCTTTAGTTACCCGCTTTATCGGCCCATTTTCCTATGAAAACCTGAGCGGTCAGGGGACTTTTTCAACATCCTCGAGGTGTGCTAAGAGAGCAGTACTATTTGGTGCAAGACAGGATATGAGATTATCTCTGCGAAGCCTGTTGCTGGCCCTCCATCGGCACAGAGGGAGCACCTCCCATTAGCGGACACCCCGATGCGAACCCGCGCGCCATGACCTCAGTCATCAAGACAGTGAAACACATAACATCGCGCTGGCGATGCCATATTTGCTTCAAGGGCGCTCGCCGGATTCGCAATCCCTGCATTTGCGAATTTCGGCCACTCCTTGGCGATTGCGGCACGGATAGGGGGTGTGATGTAGATCGTGCGAACCGAGCCGCGCAGATGAGTAAGTGGCTGTGGCACCACGTTCTCATAGTCGCGGCTCGGTTCAAATCTCCAGGTGGTCGATCTTCGTGCGATCACAACGGTCAAGCGCGTGGTTTATCGCCTCGCACCTCTTTAATCCAGGCCAACACTTGGCGCACCTTCTGTGCGATTGCGTCCCAATCCTTCGCAGCTACCGCGTCCTTGGTGATCAGATTGGAGCCCATGCCCACCGCACAGACACCCGCCTTGAACCACGCCTGGATGCTCTCATAAGTCGCATCCACGCCTCCGGTCGGCATGATGCGCGTCCACGGCATCGGCCCCAAGATGGCTTTGACAAAGTCCGGCCCTCCCACCGAGTTGCCTGGGAAGATCTTGACAATCTCGACTCCCAACTCCTCAGCACAGGAGATCTCCGATGCACTGCCGCATCCAGGCATGTAGGCGATCTTGCGCCGGTTGCACAACCGGGCCACAGCCTCGTTGAGGATCGGCCCGACGACGAAGTTGGCGCCATAGGCGATGTACATCGCAGCAGTTGGCTCATCGATGACCGAACCGACACCCAGGATGACTTCAGGTGACTCCTTTGCCAGGAAACGGGACAGCTCCTTGAAAACCTCGGGGGCAAAATCGCCACGGTTGGTGAACTCAATCACGGGCGAACCGCCCGCGATGCACGCTTTTACGATGTGCTTGGCGACTTCTACATCCCCATGGTAGAAAACGGGCACTAAACCGGTGTCCACGATGGTGTTCAGCACTTTCAATCTGTCGAAACGCGCCATCATACCCCTCCTGTGAATATCCCATGGATTCTCCTGCTTGTTCAGCTTCAGGCTGGGAGATCAGCTTCCGCTTAAGCATTGAGCTGGGAATACATCTTCTGGTACGTCTTCTCGATGTCCCGGATGAAGCGCACCACCGCCTTGGTGATCATTTGGAGGTACTCCTCACCCTTGTCAGGAGTGGCCTCGCGCGGATCACCCCAACCGCCTGTGGGGGAGATGTACGCCATCGAACTGGGCAATGGCATAACAGTGGTGATAATGGCCACCATTTTGTCCGTCTCGATATCTTCGGGCGGCGCGGGCCATCCGGCAACTGCTTCTGTCATATCCACGCTGTCCGGATTAATGCGCATCATGACTGCCGTTTCACCGATATTGGCATGCAGACCCGCTTCAGGCCCCAAATAGGTGCCCACCTCATCCCATTTCAAAGCGTCCCAATAGTTAAAACAAAAGGCAAATGTGCCGGGCGTGAAGCGATCGTATATGCTCCGCAAAGCGAAGGTGACCCCTGGACCATTGTCATAATGTCCGTTCACAAAGACGATACGTCGAAAGCCACTCTCGTTCAGGGCGAGTGCGACATCCTGGACGTATTTCATGAACGAATCCATTTTGACGTAGACCACCCCCGGACGTCCCCTGTGCAGGATGGAGAGCGCGTAAGGGATGGGAGGCGCGACCAATGCATTCAGCTCGGGTGCCACGCGACGACATACTTCCTGTGCGATGAGGTGGTCGGTGCCCAGGGGGCCATAGGGGCCATGTTGTTCCGTGGAACCGACCGGCACCAGCACCATCGTGCCCCCCTTCTTCAAGTAGTCCTCGACTTGCAGAGTGGTCATCAGGGCAAGCTCGTAATTGTGCGGTTTCATAGGAGGTTGCTCCTTTCTGGTGTTATGTGGAATCTGCGCTGCAAAAACCATGGCGTCCCAAGGACGCGCATAATGGGCCGAAACACTGATATCATACGATGGAGTCAGGGGGCAGGCAAAGAGAGAGGTATCTTGATGTGGTCGCTGTTCGGTCGGCCATTGGCACCTAGCACCGAGAGACGCTGTAACGAGGGCCACAGATAGAGGCCGACTTCGAGGTGCAGACCATCGCGCGGAGCCTTTGCCGGCATCTCTAATCTGTGCCCATCCAGCACCCATTCACCGGGCTGCCAACGGCTGGTAGGCCACGTGGCGCCCCAATGTGGTTGCGCATCCGATTGCGCGATGCGTTGTCCACTGGACGTCACCAGATGCACAAAGACAGTGTAGTCCTCCTTGATCCCTGCGTCCGCACGCCACACCAACATCACGATCAGCATGTTGAGACGCACCTGATACCGATAGCCGACCAGATGGATGCCGTTGGCAAAGCGCACTTCTAGGTGGTGCACGGGTGCTTGCTCCGAAACATACACCAGGTAGCGTCCATCACGGCGAAACGAGCCGACATGCGCCCAGGTGTGACCGTGGTGGAGGATCGCCGCCGGGTCGGCATTGTAGACGCGGAAGCGGTGGGTTTCGTCTCGAAAATCCTCGCCATCCAAAACGGCGACCCCGATGTGAAATAGTGATCCCAGTTGCCACGGCAGAGTTTCTGTCGTGATGGTCTCACCTGGTTTCCAGCGCGCCGGTGGATACCAGATGGTGGCCACCATCGGGCGCTGCATTGTATCTTCGATGATTCCACCGGCATCATCATAGAAGAAAGGCCACAACCGTGTTCCTGTCGGCAAGGGGGCCAACACCCGCCAATAGAGACGCATCCCCGTCTGTTGCCAGACGGGGTCGTCCACCAAATCATAGCCCATCAACCGTAACCCCACTTGATCGCTTCCGGGCGGGGCAAATTCCACCCACAGAGGGAATTGGGGCTGTCCGTCACCTGCGCGCATGAAGTCATAAAATGCATCTGGCAAGATCTGGGAACCCTGTACGTCCGTGTCCCTTCGCGCCAACAGGATGTAGCCGTCGGCGGCGTCGACAATGCCGAACTGCCCCGAATCGACCAGCTGTCTGAAGACTTTATGGACATCGTTGGGATGCGCATCCGTGCGACCAGCAATGTCCAGCAACACATACTCCGCGTCCGCCACCGTCGGGTACAAATAGATCTTCTCACGATGCGCCAGATGCGGATGCAAGGGAGGAGTTGTCGAGACAGCTGCGGTAGGAGGAATTTGAGCGATGAAACGTTCCAGCAGGCGGTGATGTTCCGTGACCCGCGGCCATTGGAAATCGCGCGCCAGAGGTGTCCAACCGCGTTCGATGTGATAACCCAGGCTCCATCCCATCAGCCACACACTGCAGACGAGCAGAAAGATGCGACATCGCACACCATATGCTCCCGTAGAGGCGCCGTGACAGCCGGCCACCCCATTGAGTAATCGGCGTGTGCCATAAATAGCCGCGACAACCAATGCCGGTACCAAAGGAGCCGTGTAGTGTTGCTGACCGGAATATTGGGCAGGGAAATCGCTTAAGAAGTTCGCCACCCCAACCGGCAGCCCTAGCAATAAATATTCAGGTGCCAACAGAGCAAGCCAGCCGACCGGCGCGAAGAGCTCAAGCAGATAACGCAGCCGTTCCGGTTGGGACAATGCCGTCCACAGCCCCTCAAAGCTGCCATCGAACCAGGTGTATCGATGGGTCATATAGACGGGCCCAGATGTGCCGTACACCTGACGTGCCAACGGCGTCACAATCAGCCAGGTGGCAATAATGTACCAGACCAGGCTGAGCGTCATCAGCGCCACGGCGTGGCGACGCCTGCGCCTGGTTGCATGCGGCGATTCGGGCGACACGGCAATGCGGGCGCCAAAAAAGAACAGAAACAGCCCCAGCGCAAAGGTCAGGGTGGGCAGATTCTCCTTGACCAGCATTGCGATGATGGCCCAGAACCACATCCGGCCATAATGACATTCGGTGGCATACCAGAAGGCAAAGAGAAGCGGTGCGACGATGAATGGATCGGCATGGAAGTCGGCCACGTTTGCCGCCTGAAGTGCCGGAAACATCAGATAAGCCACCACGAAGATCAACGGCAGCCCGGCGTGCCGCATCAAGGTTTCGAGCGGGTGGAGCTGATCTGCGGAACTAACGTGCGAACCGCCGAGGGCGCGCTGGGCAATCCAATAGACCGGCAACGCTCCCAGTGCCAACGCTATGCTCTGGATGATGAGGATAGCTCGCACATCATCCCACAGGTAATAGATTGGCGCGATGATGAGGATGATGGGCTCCAGATGTTCGGCGACGCGCGGGACCTGGCGGTCGTCCATGGTGCGCTCCAGGAAGCGCCCGTGTAACGTGTTCCACATCGGTTGGTCGATGAAGGAAAGGTCGGCAGCGTGAGAACCGAGGGCAGCATGGCGCTGCAGGCTGTAAGCCGAGAAGAAGAGAACATAACCCGCCATCAGCACGAGCACGAGGATGCCGGATAATGACAGGCTGGCGCTGTGCCGCCGTGGTTGCACCCAGATGCTCAGCCGTATGCGCCAAGGAACACTCATGAACGGTCGCCGTAGCCGTCAGGGTGCGCTTTGTGCCAGCGCCAGGCGCTTTCGATAATTTCGTGCAGATGGGGATAACGTGGCCGCCAGCCCAGCTCACGGCGGATCTTCTCGCTGCTAGCCACTAGGACCGCTGGGTCGCCCGGCCGGCGCGGTCCCACCACTGCCGGTATGGGATGGCCTGTGATTTGGCGTGCCGTCTCGATCACCTCTTTCACGCTGAATCCTTGTCCATTTCCCAAGTTGTAGGTGCAGCTGCTGCGCTCCAGAGCGCGTAATGCCAGGATATGCGCCTGGGCCAGGTCGATCACGTGGATGTAGTCACGCACACATGTGCCATCCGGCGTTGGATAATCGTCGCCGAATATGGTGGCATTCTCGCGCTTACCCAACGCGACACCGAGCACCAAAGGGATCAGGTGCAGCTCCGGACGGTGATCTTCGCCACGTTCCGCGGACGCGCCGGCCGCGTTGAAGTAGCGCAACGCAGCAAAGCGCAATCCGAGCAGCCGGTCCAACCAGGCCAGAATGCGTTCCAGGATATATTTGGACTCTCCGTAAGGGCTGCCCGGCACAATTTGCTCATCCTCAGTGATCGGAATGCGCTGTGGCCGATCAAACAGGTTAGCAGTTGAGGAAAGGATAAAGCGGCGCACACCGTGGCGGACAGCGCTCTGAAGCAAGTTCAACCCGTTCGTGACATTGTCGCCCAAATAACGAAATGGCTGTTCCATCGACTCGCCCACCAGAGTGTACGAAGCGAAGTGCATCACCGCTTCGGGTTTGAACTCGGCGAGGGTCTGATCCAGCGTGACACGGTCGGCCAGGTCGCCTATCACCAGGCGCGCACCGGGATGGACTGCGGCGGCGTGACCCTGGTGCAGGTTGTCAAAGACCAGCACCGTCTCACCTGCTTCCACCAATTGTTCCACCACGATGCTCCCAATGTAACCTGCACCACCTGTAACCAAGATGCGCATAGCAGTTCCTCACCTTTCGATGGTTTTGCTAGCACGACAGGTCTAACACAGCAACCTGTCGCGAACCGCACCTCATTTTAACTTTCAGAAGAGGGGAAGGCAATCACAGCTCTGGAATTAGATCTTGGGTGAACAGTGCATCGTCCATGTACGTGCGCCGATCCAGCGTCCGGGTGACACAACGGGCCTGCCCCCAAGGGCTGGAATGCAACATCAGGCCGGCAGGCAGGCCGGTCTCACGGTTCACCCACAAGGTCACCCGCTCGCCTGTGTCCGCAATCAGCTCCAGGGCGACGGCGGCGCCGCTTTCGATGGTCCAGTCGTTGGCCGCAATGACCGTCGCCTGGAAGTCCTGCATCAGCGTCCATCCCATTGCGTCGAGCAGGTCATCCACCAGGGGGATGCGCAGCTGCACACGCGTTCCATAGGAGGTCTGTCGCTGTCGTGTATCGTAGAGCCAGGCTTGTGTGCCATCGTCCGTGCGCATCAATCCGTTCAGTGTCGCGACTGGTGCTTCCAGTGTCTCGACGCGCAACCGTCCATCGGCAGAATGCCACATTTCTGCCACCACTGGACCGTGCAGTGGCGCGTTGTGCCATTCGATCTGCCACACGGCGTGCCAATTGCCCGCCCATGCGCGGCGGGCGCGTTCGAGCTCCCCTGCAGCGTCTATGGAGGCCGTATCCGCGCACGCCGTGGTCAGCAGCGCGAGGAGGAATAGAAGCGCGCACACCCTACCATGTTCGGCACGCATAGAATACATTATAAGTTCAACTGGCTCTGTTACAAAGATAACCCAAGTTGCTACCAGAGGTGGCAACTTGAGTTATCTTGATTCCGCGAGCGCGGAAGACAAAAGAAAAAGGGTAGCAGTGCTACCCTTTTTCTTTTGTTGGTCAGGAAAAGAACCCTAATTCGATCTAGATGCGCCGTACTGCTACGGCTGCTGGCCCTTTGGGACCCCTTTCGACCTCGAACTCGACGCGGTCACCCTCATCCAGATTGCGGAATCCGCCTTGCGCCTGGATGGCGGAATAGTGCACAAACACGTCCTTCTCGCCATCGTCGCGGGTGATGAAGCCGTAACCCTTTTGACCGTTGAACCACTTGACAGTTCCTCTGATGCGCTCACTCATTTTGTTAAACCTTACCTCTTTTAAATAATTAGTGGCTTATGACGCGACCTCTTGTGCCACCGTACACACCAACCACCCGGCTTCATCAGCCCTAGGCGTTCCCAGCGTGAAACCAGCACCAAGACTACCGCATCTTCATAGAATAAAGTATACAATACTTTCCCCCTTTGTCAAATTAGGCGGTGGCGTTTTACAGGGGGTGCACTTCACGATTTCAGGGAGAGGTGGAGTTCAAACCGAGCCACGCGCGTAAGTCGGTGCTCTAATCACTCCCTATCTCCCGACGGCTGTGGCTCGGATAACTCTCATATCCCTGGGTTATCCCCTCAACCCGCCCCCAAATTTGAGCTACACTCATTGGCGTGCGTTTGACATATGGGTGTTTTGAAAGTAGAATGGGTTTCAGGAGGCCGTTGAGGATAATTGGTGTCTCATAGCATGCACAGGTCACCACTCAGGCCCATAAAGGGTCTGAGTTATGTTGTTTTACGCGGGTACAGGGTGTCATGCACCCGCAAAAGAGGTTCAGCAACAATGTTTTTTCTTTTCCAAGGAGGTGCTCAAGAATGAGCGAACGCGAAACCGGTGTTGTCAAGTGGTTCAACAATCAGAAAGGGTATGGGTTTATTGCACGCGATTCGGGTGGTGATGTCTTCGTACATTACACCGCGATCAGCGGCCAGGGCTATCGTACCCTGAATGAAGGTGATCGCGTGGAGTTCTCAGTGCAACAAGGAGAGAAAGGACCCGCCGCCGTGGCGGTACGCAAGATATAAGCGCAAAGTGACCCAGATATCTCAGGGGGTGGCAATCGAGCCACCCCCTGTCTGTTTTGGTCGATTCAGGCAGCAACTGTCCCATCCCAGCTGTCAAGAAAGTTTGAGACGTTAATCTGGACACATCTCAGTCCCAGGGAACAAAGCGACCTGTATCATCCCACGATCGGCCTGCTCCTCGAGGTTGTCCCCGGCGCAACGGCCCGACTCTTTGATCAGCTCCCCCTTCTTCGGAGATGGTCTGTCCACGACCGTGACCAAGTGCGTGCCAACCTTCACCTTGCTCACCTTGCTTGGCTGTCCCCTCCTGCCCTGTCCATCCCCGATGGATAGCAGGGCCTGGATTCTGTTGGCCATAGCGTTGGCCCGCAGGGGAGTAGTTCGCCATGGCTGTCGTGCGATTCACCGCGCCGAACACCAATGCACCTATCAGGAGAAGACCCAGGAAACCCAACAGTACCTTCTTGATCTTCCACCTCCTATGTTTTAATCGTCCACCCACTTGTTCCAAAATCAATCAACCAAGCAGAGAGTGCCCGCTCAGGCAGAGAACGTACCCTGCTGCATGCGCGAACACGAGGGCTCTTTGTCCCATGCCGTATGCACTATGTTCCGTGTCACTTTCGTGATCCACCTCCAGTGGATGCCGATATGAAGTATGGCTGCGATGATCATCAGTGTCCCACTCCAGGTGTGCAGCACATCCCAGCTCTTGCGTGTCCAGAGCAAGGTAGTTGTCACCTCTCGACCATGGGGCAAGAAGAGCAACACAATGCCCGATATTGCAGCTAGGAGGAACATCAAGCCGAGCACAAGATTGAGCGCTAGATTAAGCCGCCCGTAGCGATTCATACAGCCACATCCTCCCCGGAGCTCGCTGATGATGCGCTTTCCCATACGCACAAACCACGACCAATGTACCACCAAATGGAGCGTGGCAATTGCGATCATCAGAATGCCTCCCCAGGTGTGTATGTTATCCCAGGTGGTGCGGCTGAAGAGCAGCTCCACACCATACCAGGGATTGCGACCACCCCGGAATCCTCCCGGGAAGAAGAGGAAATAGGCGCCTGAAAGCATGGTCGCCAATGCCGCGCTGAGAAGCATGATATTCATCCACCACATCTTGCGAGTTTGCGGTGCAACACGCGTTGAACCACTCATCGACACTACACCTCCTATATGCGTTCTATGTGTACTGTTACCTGTCATATTCGAGCTAAAAAACCTGTGCCCGAACACCTTTTACCGTTATTAACTGTAACAGGGTGGTGTTAAGAAGTGATAAAGGGGTTATAAAGAGGTGGTTTGACTGCTCAGGAATCGGCTATCCGATCCTGGCAGTAGCAAGATCCGTTTGCAATGGTTCGAGAAACTCGGAATCGCCGAATCAATGGCACTGGGGTTGGTCAAGCCTGTCGCCCTTCCAGAGAATGGCCTGTGGCCAATGGAAGAATCGCTTGAGGTGTATATACCGCCCCATCAGGCCGCAAGTCGCTTTTCATGAGAACAATGCGTTCCACAGGCACTGTCTCGATCAGGCCGACGTCCATCCTGGTTACCAGCTCGCCTATTGCACGCAGCTCAGCAGGCGAGGCGTGACGCGAAGCACGACCAATGGTGAGATGTGGGGTGAACGTGCGTTCCTCGGGCGGAAAGCCCAGAGGAGACAGCACTCGTCCCACCCTTTGATGAAGTGTGACGAGCACTCCTTTTGGCTCATAGACACCCACCCAGACGATGCGTGGCCGGCGCGGGTTGGGGAATACGCCCAGGCCCACCAAGTCAAAGGAAAATGCAGGGATGTCCACACACACTTTGCGCAATGCATCCACAATGGGAGCGATTTTCTCGTAGGGCACATCGCCGAGGAATTGCAGCGTGACATGAAGCGACTCGGGGGCGATCCAGCGGATACTCTGATGCGGCACCTGGGTAGCCAGATCACGCTGGAGTGTTGTCAGAGCGCGACGTGTGGACTCGTTGAGCTCGATAGCCACGAAGCTACGAATTACAGCGGACATTCGAGAATAAGGCGTTCTCCAAAAGGTCACCTCCTCTCCATGTCGGAGAGGAGGTGACCAGGAGGGGTGTTATTCGCGCGTCGCTCCGGCTGCTGGCACGTATTCACGCGCTGCCGCAGTTACCGGCACGTGGCGCTTGCTCTGGGACATCGCCCATATGAAAGCGGCCACCAGCAAAAGCACCACAAGCCAACCGACAATGCCCAGCTCTTTATACTGGACCACGATGGGAGCGACGATAACGGAAACCAGGTTGACCACCTTGATCATCGGGTTGAGCGCTGGCCCGGCAGTGTCCTTGAGCGGGTCGCCCACCGTGTCACCTACCACCGAGGCCTTATGACGCTCCGAGTGCTTGCCCAGGTTGTTGGCCGGGTCACGGGGCTCATCCTCGATGGTTTTCTTAGCGTTATCCCACGCACCACCGGCGTTAGCCATAAAGACGGCCAATAGCTGACCGGAGAGGATGATGCCCGCCAGGAAACCACCCAGAGCTTCGACTTGAAGCACTAGGCCCACCAGGATGGGAGACACCACCGCGATCAAAGCCAGCGGTACGAGCTCCTTCTGAGCGGCTTCGGTGGAGATGGACACAGCGCGCGCATAGTCCGGCTTGACCTTGCCTTCCATCACTCCAGGAATGCGGAATTGACGGCGCACTTCTGTGACCATCTGACCAGCAGCGCGGCTGACGGCGCGGATAGCAAACGAGGAGAACAACCAGGGTATCGCGCCGCCGATCAGCATACCGATGAAAACCAGAGGTTTGGCAACACTGATACCCTCTGCCAAGGCTTGTGGATCGACCACCCTCACATCGGTGATAAAGGAACCGAAGAGCGACACAGCCGCGATGACCGCCGACCCGATGGCGATCCCCTTGGTGATCGCCTTGGTGGTGTTGCCCACCGCGTCCAGGTCAGCCATAATCTGGCGGGCCCTTTGATCCAGACCAGCCATCTCACCGATGCCGTTGGCATTGTCCGAGATAGGACCGAAGGAGTCCATTGCCACATTGTTGCCGGTCAGGGTCAACATGCCGATGCCGGAGAGCGCCACGCTGTACAGAACGAATGAGAACAGCTCAGCTCCCGAGTAGCCAGGCACATTGCCGTAGATCAACACAGCCAACCCGATGGTAACGGCAATCACAAAAATCGCCCACACGCTGGATTCATACCCGACGGAGAGACCGGTCAGGATGGTAGTCGCCGGGCCACCGTCCGTGCTCTCGCGAATCTCACGCACTGGAGAGCCCTCGGAACCGGTGAAGTAATCTGTCAAGCGGTCGATCGTGATGGCCAAAGCCACCCCCACCACGGTGGACAGGAAGGGCCGCCACCAACCGCCCGGTACATCCTGCATGTAAGCGAACGCCACAATCCCAAACAGGACGATGGAGATCCCCGCTGAAGTGAGGAACCCCCGAAAGATGGCGTGCATGGCATCCGTCGGGCCGCCTTCTCGACCGCCTTTCACCAGGTAGGTGCCAAAGATCGAGGATAGCACACCGATGCCGCGCACCAACAAGGGGAACACGATCCAATTCAGATGCCCGGTGATCCGCACAAGCGCCAGGCCGAGGATCAGGGCGGAGACGATGGTGACTTCGTAGCTTTCGAAGATGTCCGCCGCCATACCGGCGCAGTCGCCCACATTGTCACCCACCAGGTCGGCGATCACCGCTGCATTCCGAGGATCGTCCTCCTCCAGACCCGCTTCAACCTTGCCCACCAGGTCGGCACCCACATCAGCAGCTTTGGTGTAAATGCCACCACCGACACGCATAAAGAGCGCGATCAGGGTGCCACCAAAACCGAACCCCAACAGGGCATCCGGAGCGGCCTTGCCGAAGACCAGGAAGATCACGGTGCCACCGAACAACCCCAATCCGTCGGTGAGCATCCCGGTGATCGTCCCGGCGCGGTATGCAATGCGCAACGCATCCCCAAAGCTGTAACGCGCTGCGCTGGCCACGCGCACATTACCTTCCACTGCCATGCGCATACCGATCTGTCCCACTGCCAGCGAGAAACCAGCACCCATCAGAAAGGCAACGGCACGGCCAAAGGCGATGATGATCCGCGCGTTCTCACCGAACTCCTCCGTTGCTTCCGGTGTCGGTTTCACGATCCATACGCTGAGGAACAAGAGCACGGTGAGGATACCGATAAAGGGGAGAATCGTGCGCAGTTGCCGCATCAGGTAGGCATCGGCGCCCTCCTTAATGGCGCTCCAAACGCGCTGCATTTCCTCGGTGCCTTTGTCTGCCCGCAGGGTTTGGATGCGCAAAAAATAGGCGTAGATAAGGCCCAAGATGGCTACGCCCACCACACCGAACAAAGCATAGGTTTCGAATAGGGTCATCCCGTGCATGGAGCTTTATAACCTCCTTAATCCAGGTGTTATGATTTCTGCATAACGGCACATAAAAAAGCTCCTGTCTTTGAGACATAGAGAGCAGGAGCCGTCGCTTCATTCCGTTGAAGGTGCTGCGCTCCTCTGTGTGGGTACGCACACCAAACTAATAGTCTAGTCCCATTCAGCCAGAATGTCAAAAAATGGGGGTGAAAAAGTGATCCTCTCCTGTTCCAGCTCGCTGCAGGCTTTTCTGAGATCCAAAGCGGTGTGCATCAATGCATTGACTCATAATGCCTGTTGAATTATCCTTTCTTCGTAAAGAAAGCAACTCGGCTACGCGATCTGGGAATAGAGCGCTCCCATGCGTTCTCGAACTGATGAGATGTTCCACCAAGTTTTCAGCACAACGGCATTTGCCAACCCTCAAGCTGCGTGTCGTGCCTTGGAACGCACTCTACTGATGTGTCACGACCATGAAGTGGCGTGGCATGCATTCTCACACCTGAGCAATGCCCTTCCTTTTTCCGCGGATCCGGACCGGGTGTTGGTCAATCTAGAGCGTTTCATCGCATCGGCGACTGAGCGGCGGGCGCTTTGGAAAGCTCTGGCCGCTTCACCTCGTCCGATGGAAATGCTGACCACCCTGTTCGCAGGCAGCCAGTTCCTCACCGAGATTCTACTGCACCATCCGGAGTATTTCTGGCAGCTTATGGAGCGCCGTTACCTGGCGCGCCCCAAGGACCGCGGGCAAATGGATCACGAAGTGCGTGTCCTGCTCAGCGCGCAACCTACCATCGAAGCCAAATGGAATGCGCTGCGCCGGTATCAACGACGCGAGCTGCTGCGCATCGGTGCCAGTGATATGTTCGCCCTCCTGGATCTGCCCTCAGTCACGAGTCAGCTGTCTCACCTCGCCGATGCCCTGATTCGTATCAGCCTGGAGCTAGCGGCAGAGCAAACCGGTACATCGCCAGAGGGTTTTGCGGTGATCGGTCTGGGCAAGTTGGGCGGGGAAGAGCTCAACTACAGCTCGGACATCGATCTGCTCTTTGTGACCGAGGGGGATCCTTTTTCCTACCAGCGGCTGGGCGAGTGCCTGATCGGCATCCTTTCGCGTGTGACTGCAGATGGATTTCTCTATCGCGTGGATATGCGCCTGCGCCCATGGGGTCGGAGTGGTCTGTTGGTTCCCTCGCTGCGTGGATATGAAGAGTATATGCAGCAATATGCACACGTCTGGGAGAAACAAGCGCTGCTCAAAGCCCGCTTTGTGGCAGGCGACCAAGAGGTCGGCACAAAGTTTCTGTGCCAAGCCGAGAAGATCTTGCTCGAGCTCGGGAGCTCATGCGACCCGTGCATGGACATCCATACGATGAAGCGACGCACTGAAGCCTTTCTGCGCTCCCGAGACCGGGAATGGGGCGAGGTTAAGCTAGGGGTGGGTTCGATCCGGGACGTCGAGTTCGTGACCCAATATCTCCAGTTGATCCACGGTCCGAAGCAACCTCACCTGTATTGCCCCAACACTCTGGAAGCATTGCACCGTCTCGCGACAGCAGAGCTGTTGTCCCACGAAGATCATTGCATGCTCCTGGAGGGATACACCTTTCTGCGCACGATCGAACACTATCTCCAGATTATGGAGTACCGTCAGACTTCCACATTACCTCGGGATATGAAAGCGCTGCAGTATCTCGCCAGGCGATTGGGCTTCACCGGAGAACGGGCGGATGGGCAGCTGTTGCTGCGCTATGAGCAACACAGTGCTGCCATCCGTCGTGTTTATCAGCGTTTCTTGGAAGGGGAACATATGACCGCATTACAACCATCTTGTACGGCTGGGTCGGCAGATGATGTAGACCGTCACGTGGCGCGTATGGACGCCTCCTATACGAGCATCTTCAGTCGAGCAGAGATCGCCCGTCACGTGGCTTTGGCAGAGATGCTGAGCGACGAAAACCTGGTCGAGATCGACGCACAGCCCTTGGAACAGGGACGTTGGCGTGTCACGATAGTGGCATATGACTATCCCGGTGAGCTATCGCTTATCTGCGGTCTCCTCTTTGTCTACGGTTTCAGCATTCTGGATGGATATGTCTTCACCTACGAGCCCCTGCCGGATGAGCATCGGACAGAGAAGGCACCTCTGTTCGAACAGCGCTTGGATGGTCCTAGAAAGATAGTAGACGTGTTCACCGTGGAGCCGGTGCGCGAAGACGGCGGACCCGAGTTATGGCACAGCTACCGGGATGATCTAGCTGCTTTGTTGCGCATGATGCAGTCGGGCGAACGTCGCAAAGCACGGGGTGAGCTGGCGAAGCGCGTCGCGGCGGTGATGCGCGACACAGACACAACCGTTCCAACGTTATACCCGGTGGACATCGAAATTGACAACACGCGCTCATCACGCTATACCGTCCTCACCATTGAGACATCCGACACACCGGGATTCCTCTACGAGTTCTCCAACGCATTGGCGCTCAATCGCATTTACATCGCCCGAGTGGTCGTCTCGTCGGTCGGCAACCGTGTGCGTGACGTATTGTATGTGACCGACGAACATGGGCAGAAAATCACCTCGTCCGAGAAGCAGCGCGAGCTACGCGCGGCCACCGTGCTGATCAAACATTTCACGCATCTGCTGCCACGTTCGCCTGATCCAGAGACTGCTCTGCTCCACTTTCGCGAGTTCCTTGCTCAGCTGTTCACGCGACCTGATTGGCCGGACGAACTGGCTTCGCTGGAACGCCACGACGTGTTGGAGGCGTTGGCGCGGCTGCTGGGCGTGAGCGAGTTTCTGTGGGATGATTTCCTGCGGATGCAGCATGCCAACCTGTTCCCGGTGGTGCGCAATGTGGATGCCCTGGCAATGGCGCGTTCGCGCGAGCAACTGTGTGAGACGCTTCGCCGCGAGCTCGAGGCCGCTCCGGATTATGCCGCGCGCCGTGACGTACTCAACGCTTTCAAAGATCGTGAGATGTTTCGCGTGGATATGCGCCACATTTTGGGGCATATCACCGAGTTCGGGCAGTTTTCTTCGGAGCTGAGCGATCTGGCCGAGGTGGTGGTCGAAGCCGCCGTCCGACTGTGTGAAGATGAGCTGCGAACCCGTTTCGGTGTGCCGCTTTGCGTGGACGGACAGCCAGCTCGGTTATGCGTATGTGCTCTGGGCAAGCTCGGAGGACGGGAATTGGGCTTTGCTTCGGATATTGAACTGATGTTTATATTCCAAGGCAGCGGTCAGACATCTGGACCACAATCCATCAGCACGGCAGAGTACTACGAACGCCTAGTGCAGTTGTTCGTCACTACGATCCGGGCGCGTCGTGAGGGCACGTTCCACATAGATTTGCAGCTGCGGCCATATGGTAAGCATGGGAGCATGGCGGTGCCTTTGGAAGCGTTTCGACGCTATTTCGCACCAGATGGCGAGGCATGGGCCTATGAACGACAGGCGCTGGTGAAGTTGCGCCCGCTCTTCGGTGACGCTGCCCTGGCCCAAGAGATCCTGGCGTTGCGCGATGCATATGTGTACCAGGGTGAGCCGTTCGACGTGCCAGCGATGCGCGCGATGCGCGAACGGCAAATACGGCATTTGGTGGCCGGCGGTACGCTGAATGCGAAATTCAGTCCAGGTGGATTGGTCGATCTGGAATATCTGGTACAGGCGCTGCAAATCAGCCATGGAGCCCATAATCCCGCTCTACGCGAAACGAACACCGGCCGTGCCCTCACGGCACTGGCAGAGGCAGGCATCCTCTCTACTGAGCAATATACACGCTTACGCGAAGCGCTCATCTTTCTGCGACGGCTTATCAACGCGTTGCGCGTGGTGCGCGGGAACGCCCGTGACCTGACCGTGCCTCCGGCCGATAGTGAAGAGTTCGCTTTCCTGGCCCGTCGATTGGGTTACGCGAACGATCTTGCACAGCTGCATCAGGACTTGTTGTACCACACCGCCAACGTTCAGGAGCTGACGCGCCAGCTATTAGGTTAGACACCACCCGGTAACCCTATGCGTGTGCACGCAACAGCGGGCATGGATCGAAAGAGGTCAGGCTTCCTGCGAGGTATCTGGATTGTAGTTTTACATAGATTTGACTTCGCTTGTGCTTCCCAGTATATTAGCGCGCAACGCAATGCGCGGTGGCAGGCGTAGACATCATATCCCGTTCACACGGCAGGCCATCTCTCCGCAGAGATCTTCTCAAAGACGAGCAACCTCTTTAAAGTGAACAGGTTTCTCCGTCAATCGGCTTTCAGAGCACGACGCACCACAAAGTGCGCGCTCAACCTATTTTCGTATTAGTTGAGGAAGGGTAGAGGGTAGATCGCAAAATGCCCGTAGCGCGTTCTCACCGTCCTGAGCGTATTACGGTCTGAGTCTCGCGAATGATACCAGGTTGACTATGATCAAAAGCATTCTAACTGAGCAGCAGAGGGAGTACCCACAATGATCCAATGGCCAAAGTCCAACGACGTATTGGGAACTACCAACCGCGGTGATGCTACGGAGTCCGGTCTGTGTACGTTGTGCCGTTCGGACTGCAAAGGGCGATGTGAAACGTGGTTGGCAAGCCTGCGCGGCCGCAACCTGCTTTATCCTCGTAGCTTCGGGCACGTTACAGCAGGCAGCCGTAATCTCACCCACATAGGGGTCAACTACAATGCGTTGCGCATCCAGGGCTATAACTATGGTGCGGCGGGATTGCCGCCTGGACTGTCCAACGCGCCGGAAGACTGTATTTTCCCCAACGTGCGCCTTGAAACAGAGTTCGGGCAACAGATCAAGACAAAGTGTCGCATTCCCCTGATGACCGGAGCGTTAGGTTCCACGTTTGTTGCAGCGAAGTACTGGGATCCACTGGCTATTGGCGCCGCATTGGTGGGCATTCCGATTGTGGTCGGAGAAAATGTGGTAGGGGTTGACCAGCAAGCCGAGATCAAGAATGGCCGTGTGGTGCGCTCGCCTGAGCTAGACCGGCGCGTGCAGACCTATCTGCGCTACTTTGACGGTTACGGTGCCATCCTTGTGCAGATGAACGTCGAAGACACGCGCAATGGAGTGGCAGAGTATGTGATCGAACGTTATGGCGAGCACGCTGTCATTGAACTGAAATGGGGACAGGGTGCTAAAGATATAGGCGGCGAAATTCAGGTCACAAACATCGAGTATGCGCGCTTTCTCAAGCAACGTGGGTACCTGATCGACCCGGATCCGGATAAACCGGAAGTACAGGAGGCGTTCCGACATGGCGCTATCCGTTCCTTCGCCCGTCACAGTCGCTTGGGCTATACCGAGCTGAGCAATGCCCAGGCAGTACGCGATGCCTTTATGGAGCAGATCGCCTACTTGCGCCGGCTAGGATATCGGCGCATCACCCTCAAAACCGGTTCATATGGCATGGAAGCCCTCGCCATGGCGTTGAAGTTTGCCACGGAAGCCCAGCTGGACCTGCTTACCATAGATGGATCAGGCGGTGGCACCGGCATGAGCCCCTGGAACATGATGGAACACTGGGGAATACCATCGATCTTCCTGCACGCCAAGGCATATGAATACGCAGTCATTCTGGCAAGCAAAGGGTACCGCGTGGTGGACCTCGCTTTCGCGGGTGGCCTGGCGCGCGAGGACCATATTTTCAAGGCGCTCGCCCTGGGGGCGCCTTATGTGAAACTGGTCTGTATGGGACGTGCGCTGATGATCCCCGCCTTCCTGGGCTCCAACATCGAAGGGGCGCTCAATCCCGATGCCCGGGAGCGAGTCCATGGCAACTGGGACGCACTACCACCCAATATGGTGGAATTTGGGATGCAACCGGAGGAAATCTTCGCTGGCTATCATGACGTACGCGCCAAGGTGGGTGCTGAGGAGATGAAGAACATCCCTTATGGCGCCATCGCTCTCTGGACGCTGGCGGACAAGCTGGCAGCCGGCTTACAGCAGCTTCTGGCAGGGGTCAGGAAATTCTCCGTCTCAGAGATCTCACGCCAGGATATCTTCTCAGCCAACCGCGAGACCGAGCGGGAGACAGGTATCCCCTTTATGACCGATGTGCAAGGTGAGGCCGCGCGCGCTATTTTGGACATGTAACACTTCGTGATGAGTTGCGCTCTCACTCTCCCGAGATGGCCGCTTATCTGAGCAAAAGGGTGGGATATAGAGTAGTGGATGTTGAGAGGGTTGTATGGGAATATCAGGTGAACGGTTATGGCATAATCTGCTCAACATGCCGCGTTTCGAACATGCGGCATGTGGGATAGGGTTTGTCGTCAACATCAAGGGAGAGAAGTCCAATACCATAGTGCGCCAGGCGCTCGCCGTGTTGCGGAACCTGGCACACCGTGGAGCCACCGGGGCCGATCCCAACACCGGTGATGGCGCAGGGATCATGCTGCAAATCCCCCATGCCTTTTTCAAGAAAGCCTGTTGGGAGGTCGGAATCGACTTACCTCCGCCCGGCCAGTATGGTGTGGGAATGCTCTTCCTGTCCCCCACGGACAAGGCACGCAGTGAGCGCATTTGTGAGCAGTGTCTAGAGCAAATCGTACAAGAGGAAGGCCAACGGGTGCTTGGGTGGCGCACGGTGCCCACCGACGCCACCTGTCTGGGCGAAACCGCGCGTGCTTTTAAGCCGTTTGTGCGCCAGATCTTCATCGGCCGCGACCCCCGCATCGAGGATGATATGGCTTTCGAGCGCAAGCTCTATGTCATCCGCCGCCGTATTGAAAACGAAATTCGCATACGGCGCATGCGCGATCTGGTCAGCCGCCCCGGCCAGCTCCCTTTCGGTTCGTTCTTCTATGTGAGCAGCATGTCGCATCGCACGATTGTCTATAAGGGGATGTTTACAGCGGCACAGCTTGAGCTGTTCTACCCCGACCTTTCCCATCCCGCCGTCGAGTCGGCATTGGCACTGGTGCATTCGCGTTTCAGTACCAACACCTTTCCCAGTTGGGATCGCGCACATCCCTACCGCATAATCATCCACAACGGCGAGATCAACACGCTGCGTGGTAATGTAAACTGGTTCCATGCGGGACAGGCGATGTTCAAGTCCTCCCTCTTTGGCGAAGATTTGCAAAAAGTTCTGCCCATTATTAACCCTGAAGGTAGCGATTCAGCCATTCTGGACAATGTGCTCGAGTTTCTGGTGCTGAGTGGACGATCGCTCCCACACGCGATTATGATGCTGATGCCGGAACCGTGGTCACACCACGAAAGCATGAGCGATGAGAAACGGGCCTTCTATGAGTTTCACAGCGCGCTTATGGAGCCATGGGATGGACCGGCGGCCGTCGGCTTCACAGATGGCATCCGGATTGGTGCCGTGCTCGATCGCAACGGGCTACGTCCGGCACGTTACTATGTCACCGACGATGATCTGGTGATCATGGCCTCTGAGGTCGGTGTGCTCGATATTCCACCCGAACGGGTGCGCTACAAAGGACGCCTTGAGCCGGGCCGTATGTTGCTGATCGACACGGAACAGCAACGCATCATCAGCGACGCGGAGATCAAACACCAGATCGCCACAGCGCAACCCTACCGTCAGTGGCTCGATCAGCATCTGATCGAGTTAGAACGGTTGCCGGCAGACTGTGATGTCGCGCCTCCTCTGCCAGATCACGCCACCGTAGTGCGCTTGCAGCGCGCATTTGGCTATACCTACGAAGACGTGCGTTTGTTGATAGAGCCGATGGCGGAACAGGGCGTCGAGCCCTTGGGCTCGATGGGAAACGATGCGCCCTTGGCCGTGCTCTCAGACCGACCACAATTGCTCTATAACTATTTCAAGCAACTCTTCGCTCAGGTGACCAACCCGCCCATTGATGCGATCCGAGAGGAGCTGGTCACTTCCACCGAGCTGATGATCGGTAGCGAAGGCAATTTGCTTGAGCCCGGTCCGGAGAGCTGCCGCCAGATCAAACTCTCTTCGCCCATCCTGACCAATGCTGAGCTGGCACGCCTGCGATACGTCCGCTGGCCGGGTTTTAAGTCCCGCACGCTTGCCATCTTGTTCAACCCGGCAGGAGGCGGCAGAGCGTTAGAAGTGGCAATGGAGGAGATATATCGGCAGGCCGACCAGGCGATCGAGGAAGGTGTCAATATCCTTATCCTATCGGACCGCGAGGTAGGACCTGACAAGGCAGCTATTCCGGCATTGCTGGCGGTGTCAGGATTGCACCACCACTTAATACGCCACGGCACGCGCACGCGCGTCAGCCTAGTGCTCGAATCTGGTGAGCCGCGTGAGGTGCACCATTTCGCCACCCTGATCGGTTACGGTGCTTCGGCCATTAATCCTTACCTGCTCTACGACACAGTGGCCGATATGATCCGGGAAGGCCTGCTTTCTGGTATTGATTATGAACAGGCGGAGAAGAATGTGGTCAAAGCGCTGGTCAAGGGCGTGGTCAAAGTGGCCTCTAAGATGGGCATCTCCACCTTGCAGAGCTACTTCGGCGCCCAGATCTTCGAAGCCGTGGGACTCCATCAAAGTGTCATCGAGCGCTACTTCACCTGGACGCCTTCGCGCATCGGGGGGATTGGCATCGACGTGATCGCGCAGGAAGCGGTGTTACGGCACCACTGCGCCTTTGGAGTTGGAGAGCACGCCACCGAACACCTTACCCTAGAGGTGGGAGGTGACTACCAGTGGCGCTATGACGGTGAACACCACCTTTGGAATCCCGAGACGATTTACAAGCTCCAGTTGGCGTGTCGTACCGGTGACTATGCGGTCTACAAAGAGTATGCGCAGCGGATCAACGATCAAACACAGCGCCTGGCGACATTGCGTGGATTGCTTGACTTCAAATTCGCCGATGAGCCGGTGCCACTTGAGGAAGTTGAATCGGCGGAGTCGCTGTGTAAACGCTTCAAGACCGGCGCGATGTCCTATGGCTCGATCAGCAAAGAGGCCCACGAGGCACTGGCGATCGCGATGAATCGCATCGGAGGTAAGAGCAACACAGGTGAGGGGGGCGAGGACCCGGCGCGTTATAAACCGGATCCCAACGGGGACTCGCGCAACAGCGCTATCAAGCAGGTGGCTTCAGCCCGCTTCGGTGTGACCAGCGAATACCTGGTTAATGCACAAGAATTGCAGATCAAAATGGCCCAAGGAGCCAAGCCGGGCGAAGGAGGACAACTGCCGGGTCACAAGGTATATCCGTGGATCGCTGCAGTGCGCCACGCCACGCCTGGGGTTGGTCTCATCTCACCGCCACCTCATCATGACATCTATTCCATAGAAGACCTCGCCGAACTGATTCATGACCTGAAGTGTGCCAACCCAGAGGCACGCATCAGCGTGAAGCTGGTCTCAGAGGTCGGAGTGGGCACAATCGCTGCCGGAGTGGCCAAGGCACGGGCTGATGTCGTACTCATCAGCGGCTATGATGGCGGCACCGGTGCATCTCCGCGTTCCAGCATCAGGCATGCTGGCCTGCCATGGGAATTGGGCTTGGCTGAGACGCATCAAACATTGCTTCTGAACGGACTGCGCGACCGCATTGCGGTCGAGGTCGATGGGCAGCTGAAAACCGGACGTGATGTGGTCATCGCAGCGTTGCTGGGCGCAGAGGAATTCGGCTTCGCCACCGCTCCGCTGGTGGCGTTAGGCTGCGTGATGATGCGCGCATGTCATCTGGACACCTGTCCGGTCGGCATCGCCACGCAGAACCCGGATTTGCGGCGCAAGTTCGCCGGCAAACCGGAGCATGTAGTGAACTTCATGCGCTTTGTGGCACAGGAAGTGCGCGAGCTCATGGCGCAGCTGGGCTTCCGCACTCTTGAGGAAATGGTAGGACGCGCTGATCGATTGAAAATGCGCGAGAATATCCAACATTGGAAGGCCCAATACCTGGACCTATCCGCGATTCTCAAAATGCCCGATGTCCCGGCGACGGTGGGGCGCTATTGTCGCAGACAACAGGATCACGGATTGGAGAAGACGCTCGACTATCGCGTGTTGCTCGAGCTCTGCCGGCCAGCGCTGGAACATGGCATTCCGGTTGTAGCAACGTTGCCGGTGCGTAATGTGGACCGCGCTGTGGGAACGATGCTGGGCAGTCGAATAACACGGCGTTACGGCGGCGCTGGCCTGCCAGACGACACCATCCGGCTATACTTCGAAGGCTCGGCAGGTCAGAGCTTCGGCGCTTTCATCCCACGTGGCCTGACTCTCTACTTAGAGGGAGATGCCAACGACTATCTAGGCAAAGGGCTCTCAGGTGGTAAGATCATCGTGTATCCGCCCGCCGCAAGCAAATTGGCTGCTGATGAGAACATTATCATTGGCAATGTCGCCCTATATGGGGCCACCAGCGGTGAAGCGTATATTTGCGGTCTCGCCGGCGAGCGTTTCTGCGTCCGAAATAGCGGTGCGCACGCTGTCGTAGAAGGTGTGGGCGATCATGGCTGTGAATATATGACCGGTGGGCGGGTGGTGGTATTGGGTAAGACAGGGCGCAATTTTGCCGCGGGCATGTCGGGTGGCATCGCCTATGTGCTTGACGAGACCGGCGACTTTCCACGTCGCTGTAACCAATCTATGGTCTGGTTGGAGAGGCTGGAGAACGCCGAGGAAGTCGAACAAGTGCGCCGAATGATCGAGCGCCACGCAGAATACACGCGCAGCCAGAAGGCCCGACACGTGTTGGAAAATTGGGGAGAAATGGTGTCTCGGTTTGTCAAGGTAATGCCTAAAGACTACAAACGAATGCTCGAGACGGTCGCTCGTGTCAAGGAGCAGGGGGTGCCGAAAGAAGAAGCGTTTATGATCGCTTTCGACCTGAATAAAATGGATAGTGCACGTATAGGCGGGAATTAAGAGGGTTAGGGTAGTATAGGGGTGTAGAGAAGTGGACAAGTTAAAGGGCTTTTTGGAATATGAACGTCAGGCAGCGCCGGCCCAGCCAGCGGGAGAGCGCATTGCTCACTGGAACGAATTCCATCTCCCGCTGGATGACGAAGTGTTACGTACACAGGCGGCGCGGTGCATGGATTGTGGCACACCCTTCTGTCATACGGGAACCTTGCTGGCCGGTGCTGCTTCCGGATGTCCTATTCATAACCTCATCCCAGAATGGAACGACCTGGTCTATCATGGTTTATGGCGACAAGCGTTGGAACGTTTGCTGATAACTAACAACTTCCCCGAGTTCACCGGCCGCGTCTGTCCGGCGCCGTGTGAGGGGGCATGCGTGCTGGGAATCAATGCAGCACCTGTGACCATCAAGGAAATCGAGTATGCGATTGCAGAGCGAGGATTTGCCGAGGGTTGGTTAAAACCCTATCAGCCCGCCGTGCGCACCGGAAGGCGCGTCGCAGTGGTGGGCTCCGGGCCAGCCGGCTTGGCGTGTGCAGACCAACTCAACCGCGCTGGACACACCGTTGTCGTGTTTGAGCGCGCGGACCGTGCCGGTGGCTTGCTGATGTACGGCATCCCCAATATGAAGTTGGACAAAAAGGTGGTACAACGCCGTATCGATCTGATGAGTGCTTCTGGTATCACCTTTATCACCAGCACTGAGGTGGGACGAGGCTATCCGGCCGAGAAGCTGCTGCGCGAATTCGATGCCATAGTGTTGTGTGGAGGTGCCAGACAACCGCGTGATTTATCGGTGGAAGGACGCCAGCTGCGGGGCATCTATTTCGCAATGGAGTTTTTGACAGAAGCAACACGAAGTCTTTTGGAAACAGGGTGCGCTGATCCAGGGCCAGAGAGTCCACTTAGCGCACACGGCAAGGATGTGGTTGTCATCGGCGGTGGCGATACTGGTACCGATTGTGTTGCCACCGCATTGCGCCAGGGTTGTCGTAGCGTTGTGCAGTTCGAGATTTTGGAACGTCCTCCTGATGTGCGTCAGCCCGACAATCCATGGCCAGAATGGCCACGGGTATATCGCCTCGATTACGGACATGAGGAAGCGGTTGCGCGCTTTGGGAGCGATCCGCGTCAGTACGCTACGACCGCCAAGCGCTTCGAGGGCGACGCGAGCGGAAACGTGCAAGCGGTGCACACGGTACGCGTTGTATGGAAGGCTGGGGCAAGCAATGGTGGTCGCCCCACTCCGCACGAATCGCCTGGCACTGAACAAGTGTGGCCGGCACAGTTGGTGCTGCTGGCAATGGGATTCACCGGCCCGGAAGTCTCACTGTTAGATGAATTGGGCATCGAACGGGATGCACGCTCTAACGTCAAAACTCCTCTTAGAAGCTACCGCACGAATGTGAACGGGGTATTTGCGGCCGGTGATATGCGACGCGGCCAAAGCCTGGTCGTGTGGGCCATCCATGAGGGGCGTGCTGCTGCGCGTGAATGTGATATGTATCTGAGGGGATACACTGATTTGCCATAAGCCTCCTCGGAACAAAAAGAGCAGCGCCATCGTAACCGATGGCGCTGTAAGGGACCTACCTTCACCAGGTTTCAGGCGGGTAATGGTGTGGTAGCGGCTGGTTCTACCATTCCTCTGAGCACCCGTTCGAGAGTCATCACGTGGCTACACACGCCGCGCGCTGCGAAGAAATCGCAATCACAACTCCATTGCCCCTCGTGATAGCCCACCATGTGCACCTTGTGATCTCCGGTGAAATGCACTTTGAACTCCTGGAATGTAATGCGGTCTGGCTCTTGAGCATATCGCATCGCTTTTTCGATTTTGCCGATCATGCTCGAGTCCATCGATCCACCCCTTTCATTTTCAAATTGTTAACTACGCAGGTCTAGGTAAGAAACAAAAAGAGCACTGGGAACCATAT
>QEXY01000162.1 GCA_003130875.1 Ardenticatenia bacterium | reverse complement strand
ATTGTTTTCCTGCCTGCCGAATCCTTGAAATTCACGTTCCAACAGGTGCGGGCCGGCCTGATCGAGGACAATGGGCACCTCTAACTTCTCCGCGTCCATTAGGTCTAATAGCGGCCAGTTGCAAACAATCACGATATCCGGATCAACATCTTGCACTATTTCATGCATATTGTGCCACTGCCATGTCAGAGTGGCAACCTCACGAGGGATCAACCCTTTCCGTCCGCGTAACACAGCACGAGGCATCGAAAAGACGACCTCGTGCCCTCGATTCTTCAGCGCCTGGCCCAGTCCCCAGCTGCGTAGCCCTGAGCCCACAGTGGGCAAACCTGGATATGGCAGAATATCAGAACTAAAGATCAGCACCCGCATTGCGGTTTGCAGCGGAATCAAAAATGTTGATTAACAGGCTTTCTTACTCCTCTTTCCACGACCATACCCCTCGCAATGTAACTAACCCATATCGCTCTTCCGCTCCAGAAAGCACACAGAATGGGTAAAGGCGGTCATGGTAATCGTACATGCATATACTGTCCCTATCATGTGAGGAAACCGACACATAATACGTCCCCTCTAACAAGGGTAAAAACGGCACGGTATAACGCACCACACCTTCCCCACGGACCATCGGAATCTCATATTGGGCGAATTGTGTGTTCGGCCCAGTGACGTGTACCCCATCCGAGCGATGAATGGCAATGCCAAACACGGGCCGCTCAATCACCTTGTGTGCCCGATATCGCATCTCAATCGTGAAGGACTCGCCAGTGCTGAAGAAGTCGCGCAAGCGCCCCTCACCGTCCAGGAATCGCACCTCCTCGATGGTCACCTCACCCGTGCCGTGCCGACAGAGCTCGCGACGCGCCGCTAATGCTGCACTCGCAGCATAGGACTGAGTGGCATATTCACCCACAACAGCTTCAGGAGAACCGTCTGCTACGATACATCCTTTCTCCAACCAGATAGCACGTTGACACAGTCGACGGACTGCGTTCAAGTCATGTGATACGAACACAATCGTCGTGCCATTTGCGCGCATCTGGTCAATGCGTTCCAGGCAACGACGTTGGAACGCAGCATCACCCACCGCCAACACCTCATCCACTAAGAGGATCTCGGGCTCCACATGCACGGCCACCGAAAACCCCAACCGGACGTACATTCCGGATGAATAATGCTTGACCGGCACGTCGATGAAACGTTCCATCTCGGCAAAAGCAATGATGTCATCCAGCCGGCGCGTTATCTCATCGCGGCGCAGACCCAGGATGGCGCCATTGAGATAGATGTTTTCGCGGCCCGTCAAATCCGGATGAAATCCGGTGCCCAGCTCGAGCAGCGCACCCACCCGGCCGTTGACAATAATACGCCCTGAGGTGGGATCGATAATGCGCGAGATGAGCTTTAGCACCGTGCTCTTACCGGCGCCGTTGGCACCCACCAAGGCCACCATCTCACCTTTCTTGACTTCAAAGCTCACATCGGATAGCGCCCAGAAAACCTCCCGCCGCCCATTACCCTGACCCTGTAACATTCGGATCACCAACTCTTGAAAGGAACGGGCGCGGTGATGATGCAAAACAAAACGCCTGGAGACGTGTTCAAATTGAATAGCTGTACTCACTGCCTTCCTATCCCCATTTCCAAACCGTCGTGCCCACGGAGAACTATACTTCTTCCCCAAATAGCCGTTTGTATCGGAAGAATATCAGCATACCGAGGATAAATACACCCAGTGCTGTGACCGTCGTCCGGCCGAAAAAGTCAAGCGCTGGCGGTGCACCGCCAAAACCATTGCCGTAGAGGATTACACGGTAAGTGGCGATCAGAGACGCCATCGGATTCAGCATGTACATCCAGCGCCACACGTCAATCGTGAGATCTCCCAGATGATAGCTGCGCGGCAGGATATCGATCGGATAGAAGATCGGTGTCAGGAAGAACCAGGCCAACATGGCCACTTCCATAATCACCTGAGTATCCCGGTAGAAGACGTTCACGGTCGCCAGGATCAACGCCACCCCACATGTGAAGATAACCTGAACGATGATAACCACAGGCAACAGGAACGCCCATAGCGTGATTGGCATCTGAAAGGCCAGAATGAAGGCAAACAATACGGTCAGCGCGATCAGGAAATTGACCAGGTTGGATAACACGACCGAGAGCGGCAAGACCTCACGCGGAAAGTACACCTTACGAATAAGTGGTGCATTGTCCACAACGCTGCGGATGCTTCCGATCACCGAGGCCGAAAAGAAATTCCATGGCAGAAGACCGCATAGGACAAATATGGGGAACTTCTCTATATTAGAGGGCGTCATAACGGTGAATACGATGGTGAACACAGCCATCATCAGCAGAGGATTGCCCAACGACCACAAGATGCCGAGCACGGAGTTGCGGTAGCGCACTTTCAAATCGCGCATCACGAGGGTGAGAAGCAACTCACGATAACACCACAACTCGCCCAGATAGGAGAACACAGCGCGTGCCACGTGCAGTGGCTTTTGGGTGACCGACAGCTCCGCGTCGGCCACAATGATGGTTTGCGAGCCTTTGCGCTCGATCAGGGTCACAGCGGTTGTTCCTCTCCTTGTGGTCAGCGCGTTGGCAATCTCTTGCCGCTAGGCTACCAGTGCATAGCAATATGTTATAATGGACTCAGTCGCCCAAAAAGGCAAGATTGCGCGATGGAACGGCTTTTGTTTGGCTCTGTCAGCGTTATTGCGGTATACTGTTGGTCGGGAAGGTCAGGCAGGACATAATCCTCGCCTGGACACAAGGAGATGCGCACAAGCTATGGACTTTCAAGAGCTATTAGAGCGTTATAAGCAACTGCGTGCCGACTTCGACGCTGGAAAGATCAGCGAAGAAGAGTTCCAGGAAGAGATCGAAGGGCTGCAGATCCGGGACGAACAAGGCTACTACTGGACCATCGGCGCCCAGAGCGGCAAATGGTATCGCTACAATGGGGTAGAGTGGGTTCAAGAAACCCCACTTCCTATGACCAAGCACCAGGGACGTGGCATCCCAGAGGCAGTTTCGCGCTGGTCTGGGCTCCGCGAGGACACAAGCTCCGGTTGGGTGCCCCGCTGGTTGTACACCGGATGTGCCGGATTTCTCCTGTTGGTCGTCCTCGCTCTTCTGATCGTACTACTGGCCAACATCTTACAGAACAGCGGGGTACGGGTGAGCCAGGCCCCTACACCAACGCTTGCCTTGGCAGTGCCGGTCGCGACTCCCACTCTAGCCCCTACACCCAGCGCAACACCCACTCTTGAGCCTACCCCAACGCAACTGATCCTACAGACATATTCCAACAGCACTTTTGGCTTCACGCTTCAATATCCGAGTACGTGGCAAGCCAAAGAGACGGAACGACAGGTCGTATTATCACCTGATGAGGAAGGATTGAGCAGCTCGCTGGGGGATCAGCCAGTTCTTAGATTCGCCTCCTTTATGGTACAAGTCGAAGGCGGCGGCATTATAGATACTCCCTCAAGCGTTCTTAACCGTATTGTCGCCAGCTTGCCGATTGACCCAAGCTCCAGTGAGACGGGGACACGCGCCGTCAACGGGATCGAGTGGGCCATCAGCCAAGTCAAGCTGACCCCCACCGAAAACGTAGGAGATATGACCGCTTATGTAGCGGCTACGGTGTACAATAATACGGCCTACACTGTTGTGGCCGCGGCACCCAGCGCTGACTGGAGTCGTGAGGCACCCACCTTCCAGAAGATGTTCGATAGCATACGTTTCACAGCGTCACAGGCACGCGCGACCGAAGCCGCCGGAACACCCACCAGTTCTGTAGCGTTTGAGAGTGTCATCACTTCGCCTACAGCGACGAGGACGCCCACCCTCACGGAAGCCTCTACTGAAGCTCAAACACCTGTTCCTACGCCAACGCCTACCCCTGTGATCCACGTGGTGCAATCCGGTGATACATTGCTGGCCATTGCTGCCCGGTATGGGGTGAGCGTGCGAGACCTGCAGGCGGCCAACGGGATAGAGGATCCCACCCGACTCCAGATCGGCCAACAACTTATCATCCCGGTCGGCGGCTATGTGCCTCCGGGCAGCGGTATTGCCGCCACCATCCCGGCTGCAGGAACCACTGTCACAACAGCAGCCACGACGACATCCACTCCAGCTGCTGAGGTAGCTGCGCTGCCCACCGAGGCTAGCACCGAGATGATCCCGCCCACGTTGACTGCTACCCGAGCGCCCAGACCAACTCCGAGACCGGCAGAACCGGTGTTGAGTGGCAAAATCGCCTACCCTGTCTTCGTGCCTGACCGAATGCTTCAGGGGCAAATGGGCAGTTATGACATTTATATAAGAGACCTTCAAGGTGGTGAACCCCAGCTGATAGCTTATAACGCCAGTCAGCCCTGCCTAAACCCAGGTGGTGATCTGCTGGCCTATAAGAGCTGGGATTCCAGCGGCCGAGGATTGGCGTTCCTCACTATTGGTGGCGGTAGAAGTGGCCTGCTGACGAACTATATCGAAGATGCCCTACCCTATTGGGAGCCCAGCTCGATCACGTTGGTGTTCACCTCACGTCGCGAGGGAGATCGCGTGCCACGGATGTTCCGGGTAAATCAGACGAATAATCAAGAGTCCGGATTGGGGCTCATCGCGGAGTACGCCAGTGTCTTTCCCGATGGGCGAATCGTGTACAAAGGCTGTACAGTAGAGGGCGCATGTGGCTTGTTCCTGGTCAGCGCAGAGGGCGTGGGCGCCACCAAAATCACCGACAACACCAGCGACACAGCGCCAGCGCCCTCACCCGATGGGAGCAAAATTGCGTTTATGTCTCTCACCCGAGAAGGGGCCGGCAACTACGAGATCTACATCATGAACAGCGATGGTCAGAACATTGTGCGCTTGACCAACAACTCGGCCAACGACGGGTTGCCCACTTGGTCTCCAGATGGCAGCACGATCGCCTTCGTATCAGACCGCGACGGAACGTGGGGCATCTGGGCTATGAACCCAGATGGAAGCAACCAGCGCAAACTGTTCACGATGCAAGGCTCACCGGATGGGATTGTGGGCGCCGAGCTCCTCTCCTCACGTGGTTGGTTAGAGGAACGTATCTCCTGGAGCCGTTAGAGAGGCACCACAATTTACAATCTGAGCAGCCGACCGACATCGGCGTGGAAGACAGTCACGGTGCGTTGTGGGTTTATCGCGAAGCCCTCTCAAAAATCCGGGAACTGTGCTAACTGTTGGCGATGAGCTGGCAGAACGGGCCGGCAGACAACACCTATCTGGAAACACCATTTGCCTGTAACGGCAACCGTTTGATCATCTCAAAGTTCGAGCATCTCTCCGCCATCAGTGAAGCCTCGTCTTCTTTAGTAGACACCTACGGCTTGCACGCCGGCGCGGTTCATTTGGCCCAAAGGTCACATAGTGGGGTAGCGTTGCGTCAGACAGCCAGGCACTTGGATATTCCCTATACCCGCAGTACACTACGCACCGATCCAACCCCAACGGATACAAGCGCCACTCTATGAACACTATGACATACGGTGAAGCCGCTAATCCGGCGGTACCCAGTGACCCCGATGCCATTCCCCCGGTCAACGTGGTAGCGTTGCTGGGCGGGGTCGGCGGCGCCAAGCTGGCGTCCGGACTGGCCCAGCTGCTGCCCCCTGAACGGCTGACCTTCGTGATCAACACTGCCGATGATTTCGAACATCTGGGATTGTACATCTCACCCGATCTGGACACGGTGATGTACACCCTTGCCGGCCTGGTGAACCCTGAGACCGGCTGGGGCGTCAAGGACGACACCTGGAACGCGCTGGCTATGTTGGCACGCTACGAAGCCCCTACCTGGTTTTGCCTGGGTGACCGTGACCTGGCCACCCATCTGTTGCGCACCCAATGGTTGCGCGAGGGGTTCCCGCTCACCTGGGTCACGCAACAGCTGTGCCTGTTATTGGGTGTACGTCAGACCTTGTTGCCGATGAGTGATGTCCCAGTACGCACGCGCGTGCTCACGGACGAGGGCGAGCTGGCATTCCAGGAGTACTTTGTGCGCTATGCATGGCAACCACGTGTCTGTGCCATCCGCTTTGAGGGTATCGAACAGGCACATCCTACATCGGCTGTGGTCAGTGCCCTGCGCGGCGCTGATGTGATCCTATTTGGCCCTTCGAACCCTTTTGTCAGCTTAGATCCCATCCTGGCGATGCCAGCGATGCGCCGCATCCTCAGCGCGGTGCGCGCACCACGCATCGCTATCTCTCCCATCGTGGCAGGACAAGCGCTCAAAGGGCCAGCCGCCAAGATGATGCGGGAATTGAATTTGGAAGTCTCGCCGGTGACAGTCGCGGCACATTATCGTGATCTGCTCACCGGTTTTGTGCTGGACCATCAGGATGCCGACTGCGCGATCACAATCTCTACTCAGATGAGCATCCGTCTCCTGGTGACGGACATTGTCATGCACGATGAGACGGACCGGGTACGTCTGGCACGTGAGACCCTGCAATTCGCCTTGCAGCAAAGATGAATGCGTTGCATTGTTCGGATGCCATCGCCTGTATTATCCCGTGCAAGCCCTATCACCAGGCCAAAACGCGCTTGGCGAACTGTCTCAGCTTAGAACAGCGCATCCGGCTGAGCCGCTGGCTGCTCCGGCGCACCCTGCACCTGGTGCGACGCCATCTCTCCTGCCTCGTGGTGGTCAGTCGTGACCCTCAAGTGCTGAAAGACGCAATACAGTATGGAGGCTTGCCCATCGAAGAAGAAGGCCATGATCTGAACGCAGCGCTCATCCAAGCGAGTCAGTTCGTCCTCACGCGTGGCATCGCGGGAACTTTGATTCTGCCAATCGATTTGCCCTTCCTCAATGATAAGGATGTGCGCGCGTTGTTGCATACGACGGTGGACGCGCCCGCGGTAGTGATTGCGCCGTGTCAGCATGGCACCGGCACAAACGCATTGCTGATGCGGCCGCCGCTGCTCATCCCATTTCAGTTTGGAGCGGCGAGTTTTGCCCGCCATGTCGCTAGCGCGCAGGCGATGGGCATCCAACCGGTCATCGTGCACACTCCTGGCCTGGCGTTCGACTTGGACACACCAGAAGATTGGGATGCGTTCTGTGAACGCTTTGTCTCGCCGCAGAGTCCATCGAGATTGCAGAGAATATGAAAAAGACCCTGCGTTCTCTGCGATCTCCACAGTGAGAGATTTTTCGTGCTGCTTCCTAAGGTCGCAGCTCGAACAGAGTGGTAAGAGCGTAGGTGTAGGTAGTGCTCCTTCGCGTCTCTTTGCACCTGGTGTGCACGTGTATTACAATGTGTGGCGTGACGATGGGGGGACATAGAAATGGAGCGTCCACATCGCGTGCCCGGTGGGTAAAGGACTCACTGCCCTTCCTGGTATTAGCGGGCATCGTGGCCGTCGTGGTCAGCCTGGATCAGCTCAGCAAAGCTTGGGTGGTGGCATGGCTGCCCGAAGGGCATTGGTGGAGTCCATGGTCAGGTGAGGCAGCGGAGATCTTTCGCATCACCCACATCACCAACAGCGGTGCAGCTTTCGGACTCTTTCCCAATCAAGGCAGCTTCTTCATCCTCATTGCGATCATCGTGGTCATCGCGATTGTGCTCTATTATCGTCGGCTGCCGGCTGAAGACTGGCTAATCCGGGTCAGTCTGGGACTGCAACTGGGGGGCGCAATAGGCAATCTGATCGATCGCTTGCGCTTCGGCTATGTGATCGACTTCATCGATATCAGCTTCTGGCCCGTCTTCAACCTCGCCGACGCATCCATCACTGTGGGGGTGCTGTTAATTATATACCAGCTCTGGCGCATGGAACGGGCAAAAGCGCAAAGCGAGCGCGCACGGGTGGATGAGGAGGTACGTTCGTGAACGATCAATCTAGTTCAGATGCGGCGGCTTTCGGCCTGCTTGATGCTGTGATGGCGCTGGCACGTCATAGTTGGAAACATTATGGGACACGTGCGGCGTTTCTGGGCCGTTGGCTGCGCGCACAGTCGGCTTCTGGGATTTCCCGTTTGCGCTGTCTGCTCCTCGTTCACCATCTGGTGCAGCGCCAAAAGGTCTATCGTAACGCCGGTGGCAGCCAATCGAGTGTCGCTCGCTATGCTTTAACCCGCGTAGCGGGACTGCACCGTTTGGACGAGAAGACCCGTCACCGACCATAGCGATGTCTTAACACTCTGCTGATGCGGTGGTGTCTCCTTTGTTGCAGGACCACCAAGTGATCCAGCTGAAGATCGACCGATCAGGGGAACGGCTCGATCGTCACCTGGCCCGAGTGTTGCCCGAGCTATCGCGTTCGCGCATCCAGCAACTGATCCGCGCCGGCCTGGTCACCGTGAATGACAAACCGACCAAGCCGGGTATGTTCGTTGAAGCGGGCATGCAGGTCACCCTGCGCATTCCGCCGTCCCCATCCGAAACACCGCTTGAGGCACAGCCCTTCCCATTGGACATCGTCTACGAAGATGACGCGCTGCTCGTGATTGCCAAGCCGGCTGGCCTGGTGGTGCATCCCGGGGCGGGCCATTCGCACGATACCCTGGTGAACGCTTTACTGGCGTATTGTCCCACTTTAGCAACCGACGAATCGAACCGTCCTGGGATCGTTCACCGCCTGGATCGGGATACCTCCGGTCTACTCATTGTTGCCAAGACCGAACGGGCACTGGAGCACCTGCGCGCACAGTTTAAGCAGCACCGCGTCCAGAAAACCTACTTGGCTCTGGTGTACGGTCGTCCCCCAACGCCCCAAGGGATCATCGAAGCCCCCGTAGGACGTGACCCGCATCACCGCCAACGCATGGCCATCATTTCAGGAGGTCGTGCCGCACGCACCGCTTATCAACAGATGGCGTCGCTGGGGGATTATACGTTGCTGCGTGTCAGCCCGGAGACAGGGCGCACGCACCAGATTCGCGTCCACTTAGCCTGGCTGGGCATACCAGTAGCCGGCGACCGAGTATACGGGCGTCGGCGCGAGCAAGTGGCGATGCCACGCCAGTTCCTACACGCATGGCAGCTCTCGTTTGAACACCCTTCAGGGATTCGTCTCTCGTTGAAAGCCCCTTTGCCCGCCGATTTGCGCGCCGTGCTGGATGCCTTAGCACGGCGTTATTCCGTAGACAACAAGGAAATCGCGCAGCTTTTGGGAGAATGATCGCGAAAGATTGCCCTGAATGCTCAAAGTAGCCGTACTCCTCGGTGCACCGTCGCTCGCCGAGGGAACGCCAGATACAGTACGTCCAAAATGACAAAGGAGTTCAAGCGATGCAGAAACCATATTTGATCGGGGTCGATCTGGGCACTACTGGCACCAAGGCAGCTATCTTCGACGCATCCGGTGACCTGCTTGCCAGTGCCTATGAAGAGTCGACGCTCTATTACCCGCGTCCGGGTTGGGTGGAGCAGGATCCGAACGATTTCTATGCCGCCGCGATGCGCACCATACGGGAGTGCCTTGAAAAGAGCGGTGTCCACCCGCGTGATGTGGCCGCCATCGCCTTTGACGGACAAATGGCCGGCGTAGGCACCATCGACGCAGACTGGAACACCCCCACCCCCTACGACTCGTGGCTGGACACCCGCTGCAAGCCCTATATTGAGCTGATGAAGCCTTATACCGATCTCATCATCGAGCGCACTGGAGGCCCGCCCAGCTATTGCCACGGACCGAAAATCCTGTGGTGGAAGCATGAGCGCCCTGAAGTGTTCGCCCGTGTGCACAAATTTGTGGTGCCGGTGTGTTATACTGCCGGGCGTATGGCTGGCCTCAAGGGTGACGACGCTTACATCGATTACACCCATCTGAACTTCGCCTCATTCTGCGACACGGTTAAATGCACGTGGGATGCCGAGCTGCTCACCCTCTTCAACGTGCCATTGAAAAAGCTGCCGCGGATTGTCTCCCCGTGGGAAATTATCGGTCGGGTGACTGAAGAGGCGGCGCGCGATTGTGGTCTGCTTGCCGGCACTCCCATTGCAGCGGGATGCGGTGACCAGGCGGCCGGACTCCTAGGCGCCGCAATGGTGGAACCGGGCATCTCCCTAGACGTAGCGGGCACTGCTTCCGTCTTTTCGATATGCACCGACCGATATGTGCCCGATGTACAACACAAGACGTTATTCACCGCCCATCTGGTGCCTCCAGACCTGTGGTATGCTTTGGGGTACATCAACGGAGGCGGGCTGAATTTACGCTGGTTCCGTGACGAACTCGCACGGAAAGAAAAGGAGCAAGCAACGCAACAAGGCAAAAGTGCCTACGCGCTATTAGACGAGATGGCATCCCAGGTTCCTGCCGGTTGTGATTCGCTCATTTTCCTGCCCCACCTGGGCGGGAGTGTGTGCCCCAGCCGTCCTGACTTGCGTGGCTTATGGCTGGGTTTCACCTGGAGCCACACCAAAGCCCATCTCTACCGCGCTATGCTCGAAGCGGTTGCTTTCGAGTATGCCACCTATATGGGGATCGAGAAATCGCTATTGCCCGACTTGCACTTCAAAGAAGTGCGCGTGATCGGTGGTGGCGCAGTTAGTTCGCTTTGGAATCAAATCAAAGCTGACGTGTTGGGCGTTCCATATGTGCGGTTGAACCGCCAGGAGTATGCCGTGCAGGGTGCCGCGATCCTGGCCGGATATGCTGTCGGTGTGTTTGACGATTTGAAAACAACCGCCCGCCGCTTCGTAGAAGAGACAGCGCGCATTGAACCACGTGCAGAGTACCATGCATTTTATCAACCCTTTGTTGCGCTGTATGCCTCGCTGCTGAAAGATTGGGATGGAGTGTTTCATCAGCTCGCCGAGCTCCCGGCACCGCCCACATCATAATGACAAAAGAATTCCCAGAGGGTGTTGAAAAATTTCCAAGATATCCTCTTGGTTGCCTTACCCTCCTAGGGGAATTTGAGCGGTCCAGGGGCTTCTTGAACACCCTCGGTTGTCAGTCCCTTTGCCTCCCTATATAATGGGCTGAAGGGAATGCCCGCCCGACGGTGCCGTTGAAGGAGAGTTGGTCATGGGCCGCACACAAATGTTATATGACTTGCAACAGACGGACCTGGAGCTGGAAGAAATCACCCAGCGGTTGGAACAGATTGCTGCCCAGCTAGCTGAGGACAACGCACTCCAACGCGCGCGTCAACGTGCCAGCGAGGCGGAAGCGAAGCTCCATGCCTGTCATGCCCAGACCAAAGACTTGGACCTCGAGGTGCGCAGCCTCACCCAGCGTATTGAGGCGGACGAACAGAAGCTCTACAGTGGGCGTGTGACCAATCCGAAAGAACTGACGAGTCTCCAAAACGACGTTGCGGCGCTCAAGCGCTGGCGCGAGAAGAAGGAGGAGAGCTTGCTTGAGGCAATGGAGGCAGAAGAGGAGGCAGAAGCACAATTGGCAGAGGCACGCGCTATGCTTGCACGTATGACAGAAGAATGGCAATCCAAGCAGGCTAAGCTGTTCGCCGAAAGGAAGCGCCTTGAGGAACGTCGTGGTGAGTTGCAAGAATATCGTCACTTCTTATGTTCCACACTAGCGGATAGCGACCTTGAGGTCTACGAGCGCTTGCGCGCACGCAAGGGAGGACGTGCCGTGGCGGGAGTGAAGAATGGCCTCTGTCAGGGATGCCATGTGGCACCGCCACTTCACCAGATACAACAAGCGAGCTTAGGATCTGAATTGGTTTTCTGCAATAATTGCGGCCGTATTCTCCACGTCCTGTAGAGCGAACAACCCTCCGTCGGCACGAAACCCCTTGCCGATAAGCTGTTGCTCATTCCTCTGAAGGCATACACAGCACTGCATAATGGCCCCGGTCTGTGTGATACTCGTACACTCTCCCCTCTGCTGAGAGGAGAATGAGAAAGCCAGGAGTGATGACCTGGGCATACATCATCCCTTCCTTTGGACAACCCAAGCTGGTGTCCGGCCACTCGACCGCCTGAGCGCGGAGCACGTGGACGGCGCTGCGCGTCACTGCCGCGCGTTGCACTAAATCCTCGATAGCCAGCTGCACCGCGGCACGTGCCTCGGGGTCGATTTCGGCAGGCAATGTCTCAGCCATGGCAACCAAACGTGCCGCTGCTGTGGCAGTGGCACGCGCGCGCTGCACTTCCCCAGCAATCCGGGTGGCGAGACGAACCGGAGGATACTTCTCGACCCAACATCCACTGAAGATGATAACCGGTACAGCCAAGAGCATCGCCGCAAACAGGCAGCGTTTCATCACCTTTCTTCTCCGCTCTCATAATGAGCCACTGTCGGATATATCCTTGTCTTGAATGAAGCTAGCGATGCGTTCCTCCACCTCGCGCGGCGACAATCCCACGACGCACACGAGCTTATTGCGCGACACACCCCCCTTGATGATCTCGATATCGCGTCTGGGCACACCTAGACACTTGGCCAACAATCGCGTCAGCGCTTCATTGGCCGCTCCTTCCACCGGAGCTACCGTCAACCGAACCCTGAGCATATCGGCATGCCACCCGCTGATTTCGTCTCTATCTGAGCGGGGCGTCACATGGACGGGAAAGGCAGCTCCTCCGTGCGCTTCACGGATTTTGAACTCGATCTTGCGCATGATCCCCTTTTCTCCTTTGAATTGAGCTCTCCTCAGGACTCATAAGGCGGTCCGCCTTATGCCATACCTCGCAGTAGGAGGCTTTCTAACAAGCGACGCACCACTTCCAGCAAAATCAAAGCAACGATGGGACTGAAGTCCATCGCGCCAAAGGTGGTGAAACGGCGCAACGGTTCCAACAATGGATCGGTCATCTGGTGCAACAGGCGGATCGCTGGATGGTACACATCAATGCGCATCCCGACCGCTGGCAACCACGAGAGGATGACCCGTGCGAGAATGGCGAGGGAGGCCAGCTGGAATAGAAGATTGACTAACACAATGAGGAACTGGCCGAGATCATTCGCTGTCATTACCAAGGCTCCCCAAGTATTTCGATTTTTGGTACGCCGCCCACACTGCCTTGGAGATCACCGTGCGCAAGCCTCCTTTTTCAAGCTGGTAGAGCGCCTCCGCGGATGTGCCACCTGGCGAGGTGACCATATTGCGCAACACGGCCGGGTGCAGACGCGAACGACGTGCAAACTCCACGGAACCCCGCATCGTCTGTAATACGAGCTGCTCGGCCACACGTCGTGAGAATCCCATATGAACGCCAGCATCGATCAACGCTTCCATAAACAGGAAAACGTAAGCCGGGCCGGTGCCCGAAAGAGCGGTGGCCATGTCCAGATAGTCCTCATGATTGACGTACAGTTCCTCGCCCAAAGCGCCCAAAATGGTTTTGGTCTGTGCACGCTGCTGTTCGCTGGTGCCGGGCGTAGCCGTCCATACCGACATACCCATACCCACTTGTGCTGGCGTGTTGGGCATCACCCGCACAATAGCCGGGTGTTGCAATCCCTTGAGCAATCGCGCAATCGTCACACCAGCGACGATGGAGATCACCAGAGCGTCAGGACGGATGACTCCTCCATCTAACTCCGCTAACACTTCTCCGATCACCTGCGGCTTGACTGCGAGGATCACCACATCACCGAAAGCGGCAGCGCGGCGATTGTCCTGCGTGGCCTGTACATTATACTGTGCGATGAGTTCCTCGCCGCGCTCAGGGCGCACATCGCTCGCCATGATGTTCTGGACTGGCAGGAGCTGCTGATCCAGCAATCCTTTGATCATTGCCTCGGCCATCACACCGCTGCCGATAAAGCTGATCTTAATATCCTGGAGCATTGGCTTTTCCCATCACCCTGTCAGCGTTCACCGAAAATAGCACGTCCGATACGCACCATTGTGGCTCCCTCTTCGATTGCGACCTCAAAATCATCGGTCATTCCCATAGAAAGATGCTGCCAGTCGATATCGGGCAGCTCCTCTCGTAACAGTTCGCGCAATGCGCGCAGCGAGGCGAAAACCGGTCGGGCCAGTTCCGCTTCGGAGACAATGGGCGCCATCGTCATCAGGCCTTGAAGTTTGAGATGCGAGAGACAACTGATCGTACGCACTGTCTGGATGAACTCGGCGCGCACCTCACGATCGCCTTGCCAGTCCACCAGCAGAAAGCCATATTTGCTGGCTTCACCTGACACATTGCACTCCAACAAAACCGGTATCACGCGCTCCAGCGCCGCAGCACGAGCTTCCAGACGTTCTGCCAAGCGCAAGCTGTCCAGGGAGTGGATCATATCAAAATGCACCGCCTGGGTCGTCTTGCGATGCTGGATATGTCCGATCATGTGCCAGATGGGACGTTCGTCTGGGTTGGTAATTTCACCTAGCGCATCCACAAGGGCATGCATTTTCGGGATGCCTTCCTCAACACGATTCTCACCGAAATGGCGGACACCGAGGCGATAGGCTGCCAGCAGTGTCGCCAAGGGTTGCATCTTGGTGACGGCTACCAGGATGACCTCTTGGGGCGAACGTCCAACACGCTGTGCCGCAGTCGCAATGCGTGTCCGTACGCGCTCCAGGTTGATGGCGAGATCGCGCAACCTTTCCTCGGATGTATCCACTGCAGCGGAAGTGACTTGCTCAGGGAAGCTAAATCCTTCGTTCATATGATATCGATATGCTTGCGCATATGATGTAGCTCTGTCCGGTCATCTTCCGATTCGATATCCGATTACAATCCCAAAGCGACCAGTACGTCCACCGTCGCCGCGATGTGAGAAGAAAAGGTCACGACGACAGGCAGTGCATAGTTCCATGTTATACACCTGTCCCACACCGGCAGCCAACAGTTGTTGACGATTAGCCCGCCACAAGTCTAGATAGACGCGAGGACCATCTCGACGCAACAGCGACGAAGCCATTTCGGGCAGGGCTGTGGTGAAAGATTGAATCACCTCCGTCCCTACTTCGTAGCAACACGGCCCGATGGAAGGGCCGATCAAAGCAGTGATATCGCGAGCGGCACAACCCAGATTCTCGGTCATGGCACGTACCGCTGCGGCAGCCACATTCTGCAATGTGCCGCGCCAGCCAGCGTGCACCAATCCAACCGCCCTGCGTTGCGGATCATGAAGGAGGATGGGCACACAATCAGCAAAACGCATACTCAACATAACCCCAGGCTGCGCGGTGACCAGACCATCCGCCGGAGCCAATCGGGGTTCGGCTGCTTGCACTGTGACTACATGTACAACAGAGCTGTGCATCAGGTGACACTGTACCGTTTGTGAGCGTGAAATGTCCAGCGCCTGGTATATACGGGCATGATTATGTTCTACAGCCGATGGATCATCCCCCACTGCACGGCTGAGGTTCAATGTCGCATAGGGCGGCCGGCTGACCCCACCGTGACGGGTGAAGATAGCGTGCACCAGGTGTGGCTGGCTCTGCCAAGCCTCAAACTGGTAAGCTGGGAGATCGCCCAGCTGAGTGAAACGGAAACATCCAGTTGATCTGGGTGACATAGTCGGGGGACAGTGTAACACAAAGGGAGGTGCCGAGCAAACAACCCTTTGAGTGCCCCATTGATGGGATACCCCACGATACATTTTTCCTAGAAGCAACTGGAAATTGTCTGAAAACCTCCTTGACAGGGCAGAAAAGAAGCTTTATTATTAGATAGTAGATATCTATTAGGAGCAAATATCAACAGAGTGGCCGATTCGGAGAAGAGGTTGGAACAATTGGTGGAGCGGTTGCGTGAATACGGCTGTCGCATCACACCGCAGCGACTTGCCATCCTGCGCATCCTGACAAGCAGCGAGAACCACCCCAGCGCCGAGGACATCTATGAACAGCTGCGCGTCCAGTTCCCCACTACCAGCCTGGCTACCGTTTACAAAATGATCGCCATGCTAAAGGAGATGAACGAAGTGCTCGAACTGGAATTCCGCGATCGCAGCAATCGTTATGACGGCAATCGGCCCTATCCACACACCCATCTGATATGTTTGCGCTGTGGCACGATCCAAGATCCCGAGCAATCGGAGTTGGAAAATCTGCCGCGACAGATTGCGCTGCGCGCCGGCTATCAACTGGTGAGTCATCGTTTCGACATTTATGGCATCTGCCCCGCCTGTCAGGCAGCCGAGTAAAAAATTCTTTTTCGAATTCTTTTGCAAATGATTTTCTGTTGATAAAGGACATCTACAGAGATGAAAAAAGAGGGTGAAACAGCAGCATGATCCAGATACGTACAAAGGAAAATGTCCAGGTTGTATGAGTATCTCGCAAGAGGGGTTCAGTTAGCCCGCTCGGGAACGGAATTCAGTCTTAGTTTAGCGAAGAACAGGAGGATATCACAATGGCACAGGTAGCAAGAGAGATGGTAGAAAAGGCTGGTGTGGATGTCGACAAGTTGTTGGATCTGCTCATCCGCAACGCTTCCGCTGAGTTGACCACGTATTACTACTACACGATCCTGCGCGTCAACTTGATCGGACTGCAGGGAGAAGGGCTGAAGGCAATCGCCGAGGATGCGCGCATTGAGGACCGCAATCACTTCGAGGCCCTGGTGCCGCGCATCTATGAGCTGGGTGGCAAGTTGCCGCGTAATATGAACGAGTTCCACGACATCTCCGCCTGCAAGCCCGCCTATCTGCCCGAGGATCCGACCGACATTCAGGCGATGCTTAAGGTGCTGGTCAATGCCGAACGTTGCGCCGTCAAGGGCTACACCGAAATTTGCAATATGACAGCCGGAAAGGACCATCGCACCTATGATCTGGCATTGGCCATCCTGCACGAGGAGGTCGAGCACGAATCGTGGTTCGCTGAGTTCCTGGGTGAAGGCCCTTCCGGACACGGTGGCGTGCGGCGGCAAGGGCATTCCCCGCACGTTTCGCGCTTCCTGACGTAAGCGGAAGATCGCCCTCACCGGATACGTCGCGCAGCTGCCGGCGGAATCACTCGCCGGCAGCTGTTTCGCGTACCAAGAGCGTCGCTACCTGGTCGCGAAACACCTCCCGCCAGCCGGGCTCATGGCGCAGGAAGCGGGCTAACACGCTCTCCGCCTCAACGAGCACAATGCGAATGTTGTAACGTGCCAATCCTTCTTGCCAGTCTCCAGTCGCGCTGGAGATCGCCAGGTACTGACGCAACAGCGCATCATCATACAAATCGGTGCGACCGTCCACAAAGACAAGATAGTCCGGCCAGAGAGTGAAAATTAAGTAGCCACCCCAATTGTAGCTATTGAACAAGGCCCCGGCCGGCCTCTGGGCAAGTAGGACTGATACGGCATCTACCGGCAACGTCTCCCGCATAGCTTTTTGTAGCACAGTTGGTTGCAACGCCAGGTAAATTTTCAGCGCCGCCGCCAGGGCGACAAGCACCAAGAACGTCCCATGCAGTACGGTTTGGAACTGGCCAGATGTCACCGGACGCATCAGCGCATTCAGAAGACGTTGCATGTGAGGCAATGTGCGCCAATCTTCCAGCTGGCGTTCGAGCGCTAGACTGGCATAACGGGTCGCGACCGGCGCGCTGAACAGGGCGAAAAGCGCCATATTGCGTCCAGCCAACAGAGCGGCCACGGTCCACACCGCTAGTAGAGTTAGGTCGCTGAAGTCGGCACGGCGACCCGCACGTCCCAAAGCCAGTAGTATTCCCACGAGCAGCAACAAGAACGGCTGCTGCCACACTTGGTGGAAATCGGGTGACTGCCATTCCTGGATGAACTCACGCAACACCCCGATGCCAACGGTGCGAAAGGGATAGAGCCACATATGCCATGTATAGGGATTGAGCACCACAACCCCAAAACTCAGGAGTATCACCCACACCAAGTGCCTCAGTTGCCTCGGAGAAAGGATGATATCTTCGTGGTGCATAGTCAGGCGGTTGAGCAGCTCTCCTATGAGGTAGCAGCCCATCAGGATAAAAGCAATTGCATAGCCGCCATGCATATTCGCCCACACTATCACCACCAGCGGCATCCACGGTAACAATCGACCGTTGCCGCGCTTGTAGCGTTGCAGTAGATAGCTCACCAGTGCCGCCAGCAAGAACGAGATCAGCTGAGGGCGGGCTGCCCAGATGACTGAAGAGGTGATGGCACCCCATATCACGACGATGGCACGTACATAGACGTTGCCTTCGCACTGACGCCACATCAACCACCACGCGAAGGTCACCAAAGCGGCTACACCCAATGCCAGCAACTGCCAACTCCCCAGGTCATACAGCGCATACCAGAAGAGCTGAGCCAACCAACCGTGATCGATCCACAGTTCTCCTTGACGGGTATGCGAAAAGGGATCGGTCGAAGGGATAGTGCGGTGCTCAATAATGTAGCGTCCACTCGCCAGATGCCACCACGTATCAGTATCGGCAGGCATGCGCACGGCCATGGTGAAAATGGCGATAAAGACAAGTATGCTGAGCACACGCGTCAACGACAAAGGAGCTGAACCGGTCGACATCGCGTCAATCTCCCACCTCGGTCTCTATGTTGGCCGTCTGCACAACCAAGGGCTTTGCTCTATGTAGCGGGGATACCAGCTGTCGATACAATTCCCACGTAAGCACAACCAACAAGAGCGTACGCAGCCCGATGGTGATCGGCAACAATTGGATGAGGCCGCGTGACAGGATCACCGGCCACTCCAGTGCGTTGATCAGCCCCAGCACGATAATAAACAGCACAGCCCGCTCCCACGGCAGGGCAAGCAACAGCAGAGGGATGGCAACCAGCTGCCACTGCGGACTCCATCCCTTCGACCAAAGAAAGAAAAGCACTAAGAGCAGTCCGGCGGTGATCGGTATGTCACGCGCAGCGCGTTGCCTTGGCGGACGCGTCAATACGAACAAGGCGATTGCCGCAAACGGGAGCAGGGTCAGTCCGGAGGGGAGGCGGGAAGGACGGTGGAGGGGCGAGAGGGCACGTTCCGGTGAAAACCGTTCGATCAGTGGGCCGAAATTGCCTGTGTTGCTCAAGTTACCATCCAGCAGTGCCCACACCGTCTGCCAGGACGACTTGCTCGCCTGTGCTTGCAGCGAAGCGAGCGTGAATTCCGGACTGAGCACGTACAACGGCGCCAAGAAGACCAGGCAAACCGATAAGGCAACCAGCCCGGATCTCCACAGAGAATGCCATCCTCTTGCGCGCCAGGCGAGCAACAACAGGCCCAAAGGCCACAACTTGGTCATCGCACCGAGGCCGATGCACAGGCCAGCCAAGCCATCACGTTTGTGCAGCAACGCCCATATACCGCCCAGCACAAGCAGGGAGACAAGGGCTTCGAAAGTGCCCAACCAGATAAAGACGGGCACATACAATGCTGCATACATCCAAGCCCTACGCAATGCCCGCGCCTGGCCATAACCTGCACGGGCGAGAGAGTAGAGGAGATAAAGACAACCTGCTTCACAGGCAAGGAGTGTGATCCCTAACAGCATGACATAGTTCTTGAAAACGCCACCACTCAGCCAGTAGAGGGGGATATTGAGCAAAAGCGGAAACAGTGGAGGATATTCCGACCAATAATGTATAAACGGCCAGTGCCCTGTCTCAGAGAGTGCCGCCAGTCGGAAGAAAAGGTGATAATCGCTGTAGTGGGTCAGCTGCTCCGCAGGCCAGACCATCAAGATCATCAGTCGCGCACTGATGAAAACCAGCAGCGTCCACCATATAGGCGCGAGACGCAGCGGCCGGGCGGAGCGCATCGGAGAGCCTCAGGCAATGGGCGAACGGCATCCGCTCTGCGTACCCGGCGCACGTTTGCCATACCGCTCGGCAGGGCGCCAAAAAAGCAACCGGCTGACTCCCAAACGCAATACGGTCAGCATAGCCTTATAAATCTCCGCCTGCGAGATTTTCGAGCTGCCCTGGCGGCGGTTCTCAAAGAGGATAGGTGTCTCGCCGAAGGTATATCCTAACCGCTGGCAGCGGAACATCAGCTCGATGAGAAAGGAATATCCATTCGAGAAGATGCGATCCAGCTCGAGGCTCTGGAGCACTTCACGCCGATAACAGCGAAAACCGGCCGTGCAATCGTGTGCCTTGAGCCCGAGCAACGTGCGCGCAAAGAAGTTTGCACCGCGACTCAGCCAGCGACGATGCATCCCCCACGTCTCACTGACACCACCACCGGGGACATAACGCGAACCGATTCCGACGTCATAGCGTTCGGTCAAAGCCACCACAGCCGGCACATAACGCGGATGATGTGAGAAGTCGGCATCCATGGTCATGATACGCTCCGCCCCGCGTGCCAGGGCGTATTTGAACCCAGCGATATAGGCGGTGCCTAACCCCAGCTTGCCGGTGCGGTGGATGACGTGTATCCGCGCATCACGTCGTGCCAGCTCATCAGCCAATTGGCCCGTGCCATCAGGCGAATTGTCATCCACTACAATGATTTCCACATCTAGATCAAGCGCCAGCAGCTGGGTCACCAGCGCTTCTAAGTTTTCGCGTTCATTATATGTTGGAACGATGATGGCTATGTCCATGCAACTTTGATGCCTCGGTTTATCGAGCTGACAAGCTTATGGACGAGGTTCCCTACTCTATGCAGAATGTATTGTTCCGGCGCCTGAATACCAAGGTGTCACCTTGAGCTCTATGATAAGACGAAATTCTGTCCGTAGCGTGCCTGGTAGGCTATGACCCCCGTCAACATGCAAATGGTCAAGCCGCTAATGCACGCTCCCCATAATACAGAAGAAGGCCGATATTGCAACACCACCTCGTGGGAACCCTCTGAGAGCGGGAGTGCCATAAAGGCGTAATTAGCACGCGCAACTGTCACGGTCTGACCATCGACCGTTGCATGCCAACCTGGGTAGTAGGTATAAGCCAACACCAGATAAGCCGGCCGTGTTGTCGTCACTCGTATTGTACGCCGGTTGAACTCCTCGTGCAAGGAGAGTGATGGAGGATCGAACGATGAAGCAAGCGTAGCGTTTTGTATCGCCCCCAGGGAATCGGGCACGGTCGGCAGGGGAAGTGGCGATTCCAGCAAGACGCTCGCACGCAGATCAAATCCGGGCTCGATCACTTGAGCGAGCACCTGCTGGGCATCATGGACAACCTGACTATGTTCCACTAACCAGGCACGCGGCCATGGCGCAGGCAGTCGATGGAGATGAGGAATACTGCCCATCGCTTGCCAGCCAGGAAGCGGTTTTCTGGTCAGCACGAACCCCACATTCATGAGCTGAAGCAAGCGCTCGGTTGTGGATGGTGAGTCTGCCCGGAGGTGTTCCAAGAGATTGCGCCAGCGTCCCACAACCAGAGGGTCATTGTTGCCGGTGCAAGCGATGCCATCCACCGCATTCAGATTGGGGAGCAAGCTAGTGCGCAACGACTGCCAATAGTGCAAATCGGCGCGACCAAACCGCTTGAAGGTGAAATATCGATTGAACATGAGCTCGTACTGATATGCAGCATCCACGTGGAGACGTGCTGGCACGCTCGAGTTTAACACCGCCGTAACAGGATTGGTCATTCGGTAGAGTTCGGCTGAGATCGTAGGCGTGAGGGGCGCGGCAGCGATTGCCAGGTCGGCTCCGACCAATATGACGACCAGCACCTGCCAGACCGGATGCGGCAGGGGAGACCTGGCCACACGTGCATCAGAATCGTTTGACGCACGTCCGCGCAATAGCAATACGGCGCACGCCAATACCAATAAGATGGCCATCCGCTCCAGGGCAGGGGTATACACTAGAGACGATGCCAAACCGCCGCGTCCGGCCACCCAGGCCACCACAAATGCCGCCAGGGCGCCGGCGAGCGTCAATCGCGCTCCGTATTGCACGCGATAGCTCAGCCGAAAACGATGAATACCGATGCCAGCCAGCGTGCTGGCACCGATGGCAAACCATAGCATCAGCCGCGCTGGCGCCTGGAAGAAGTTAAAGCCTGGCACATACTGAAAGAGGAGCGGATATATTGGAGTGTGATTGCCCATCGCCAACACAATGGCCACCACGACGAGCGCCGCGAAGAAGGGCTGTGGGGCACCAGCATCCCATCTCTCCAGGACGCTTACCGGCTCCATCTGGCCGCGGAACTGCATCCAACGATGACGTCCCCAACGCAACATCGCCAGCAGCGCAAGGAGCAAGGGCAACACCCCTATGTAGGCATGATCCTCCCAGTAATTCGCATAGCCGGCGTAATTGCCCAACGCCGGATTGCCATACAGATCAGGCGCCAACAACGTGAGCAGACGCCAGGGCCAGTAAGAATACATCATCGCGAGATCTCGGTCGACGCCATTCGTACGTTGCGAGTATAACGTCAGTTCTGCCGTAGGCAACACCTGCACAGCTGCCAAAGCCAGTGCCACGCTGACTGCAAGGAGCATCATAAACAGGGGACGCACACGACGCGTACGATAAATCACGTACAAGAGGAGCAACACCACACCATAGAACCAAGTCTGCGCGTGTCCAGCCAGAAACTGCATACCAAGGGCGCCGCCCAACCACACAATATCCAGGGCACTCTGTCGCTTTGCCAAACGTTCAGTCAATGCCAACAGGAACGGCAACCAGGCATAGGCTGCCACCATGGTGATAAACTGGGTGCGTCCCACCACGTAACCGCCCAGCGCATAGCTGAGGGCCAACACGCTGCATCCCAGGTTATCCAGGTGCAGCGCGCGTCCCCATATCCAGGCTGCCAGACCGGCACCGATGATGTGAAGCACCACCAGGTAGCCCAGAGCGTGTTCTACCGGCAGCAGACGCAGCAGCAGATTGGGCGGGTAGAAGAAAGCGGTCTGATGATTGGCCAACAATGGCGCGCCATTGCCCAATAGGTCAGTCCATAGGGGAAGGTGACCAGCCGCCAGCGCCTGGTTGATCAAGGTGTGCCAGGGGTAAAACTGGGTGAGCGGCACCCCCCAGTAGAGCACCTCGCCGGCAAATATTAGCCGCCAGAAGACCAGCAACGGCAGCAGGACCAGAAACACGATCGGGGCAAAACGGCTCGCAATCGGCATTGTCACAGACCTCTTCGCTGTCGCGTACCAGCGATATCTCAAATAGACGAGCGGCGAGCATTCCTTCGCGGTCCGATCACGCATGTAACCGAAGCGTTGCCGAATAACCGGCAATGCTTCTGACGAAATCCCCTACGCAGAACTGTCGACGGTAGCTTCCTCGCTGTCGGGCTCTTTGGCAGGTCTCTTCTCCGTATCGATTCCAAAGGGCCGCCACTTTTGCGCATTGGCGCTCAGGCGATGCTCTGTGGTGCGTCCTCGTCGATGCAGGGCATCGAACCCCTGCGGCTTGATGGCAATCTGACGGCCTTCCAACAGACTCACCAGACCTTCCTGACCCGGTTCCGGACGGCGCATCACCTGTGCTTCCAGATGCTGAATGCGTGTCGGGTCATAGTCCAGCGGCTCGGTGTAGGTGGCGATGTAGCCCTCAAAATTGCGCAAGATCACGCGTCCAGGGGATTGCGAGAGTACGTAGTTGGGTCCTACCGGCACCTTGCCACCACCACCTGGCACATCAATCATATACTGAGGCACTGCGAAGCCCGAGGTGTGCCCACGCAAGCCCTCGATAATTTCGATACCTTTGCTGACGGGAGTGCGAAAGTGCCCGGCCCCCGGCACTAGGTCGCACTGATAAAGATAGTAAGGACGCACACGCATCTGCACTAACTCATGCACCAGCTGGCGCTGAATGTGCACCGAATCGTTGATGCCAGCCAGCAACACACTCTGATTGCCCAGCGGAATGCCGGCGTCGGCCATTCGCTCACAGGCAGCGCATAGCTCGGGGGTGATCTCGCGTGGATGATTGACGTGGATGTTTACCCAGATCGGGTGGTAACGGCGTATCATTTGCAAAAGCGCGTCGTCGATGCGCATTGGCAGAAAGACCGGAACACGGGTGCCGATGCGAATCACCTCAACGTGGGGGATGTCCCGCAGGCGAGCCAACAAGCTCTCCAGCACTCGCGAGCTGAGCGTGAGCGGATCACCGCCGGAGAGGAGCACATCACGCACCTGAGGCGTGCGCCGGATGTAGTCGATCTGGGCCTCATAGTCTTGAGGACCGAAGGTGGCGTGCAAATCGCCCACCAAGCGGCTGCGTGTACAATAACGACAATAGCTCGCACAATGAGTCGTCACCAGCATCAAGACGCGATCCGGATAGCGATGCACCAGTCCAGGCACTGGAGAGTGGGCATCCTCGGCCAGCGCATCAACTGTCATAGCGGTGAATGCAGCCAGCTCCCGTCCCTTAGGGATCACTTGCTGGCGCACAGGACAGAGCGGATCATCCGGATCGATCAAAGAGGCGAAATAAGGCGTGATGTCGAGACGAAAGCGATGCGCTGCAATGCCCTCTATCTCTTCGGGGGTCAAGCGAATCAAGCGTTGCAACTCCTCTAGCGTATTGAGACGATGGCTGAGTTGCCAGCGCCAATCGTACCATTGTTCATCGGGCACATGCGCCCAGATAGCAGGGCGCAGAGTGCGTGATGCCTTCCATTCGCGGCTGAACTTGCGCATGCTATTAATGCTATTATTATCCATCTTTTTTATTCGTCACCTTGCCATCTTAAAAGGATGTGGCTGCTTGCACGCCAACACTAGAAAGTGTATATCGGGCGGGGCAAGGAAGCAATACGACGCCCGGAGAGGAATCGCTCCTTGTCTTGTCGCTGCCAGAAACGAGATTTAGCCGGATAGGATCGCTGCGAGGATGCCGCGGCAATCCTCGAAGGAGACAGCGCGAGGATTGTTCGTGATGCTTTCTGTTTGCTGCATCACCTCATCGGCAAAGCGATGCCAGTCGTAATCGATGACGGCGGTGTCCAGGTCTTTGAGGCGCAGGGGTAACCCCAGGTATTGGATAAACTGGGCGATTCGTTCCACCAGCTGTTCGTCCGAGGCGTCTGTGGCCAATCCAAGCGCGTTGCTGAGATGCTGTCGTCTGGCGGATGGGATAGCAGGTAGATTAACGCGTAGCACGTGGGGTAGCGTCAGCGCACCCGCGATCCCACTGTGCAAACGAAGATGCAATCTCAAAGGCACGGAAAGCGCATCTACTAGTCCCCCACCGCACTGATCGCGACACCACCCGGCCCATAAAGCAGCCAACATCATTGCCTGACGAGCGGTGATGTCGTGGCCATCCGCCAGTGCGCGCGGCAGATGCTGCCACACCGTCTGGATGGCAGCGATGGCCAAAGGATCTACAAAGGGGTTTGCGCGACGAGCCAGATAAGCCTCTAACGCCTGGATCATAACCGTGATGCCAGTGGCTGCCGTGAGCGAGGGTGGTAATGAGAGGGTAAGCGTCGGGTCGATCCACGCCATGTGGGGAAACATCAAAGGGCTGGAGACCACTTTGTAGGTCGCACTTGCACTGTCCAGGATAGAACAAGAACGTGTCACCTCACTGCCCGTGCCCGCTGTCGTCGGAATCGCCACCAGAAAACAGCTGCGACGCTGAACGCGGCGATTGCCACTGAGATAGTCTGTGTAATTGTCCCCGTTTGTCAGCAGCATAGCGATTGCTTTGGCAGCATCGATGACACTACCGCCTCCCAGCGCTACAATAGCTTGAACACCTTCCTCGCGCGCCTGCTGCAACCCCTGGTGAACTTCCTGGACGTCAGGATTGCTGCTGACACGAGTATATTGAGTCAACCTGCAACCGGAAGCTTCCAGGTCAGAGCATATCTGTCTTGCCCACGGCAACTCGATGAGGAACGGATCGCTGACGAGCAAGACACACAGCTTCGATGCAGTGCGCAACCAAGCCGCCAGGCTGTTGCGCACTGACTGTCCAAAGACCACCTGTGTGGGAATGTAGAGAGTAAAGGGCATGAACTGGACACTTACATTGCTTTTTCGTAGACCTCGAGCATGGCCAGCAGTACCTCATTGGTGAACTGACCGATTTGCTGGTATGCGGCCACCAAGTCGACATTCGCGCTTTGGCCCACTGTTTTGGCCATTTGGCGCACGCCGTCCATCAAGAAATCCTGGAAGTAGAGGAATGCACTCACCGATTCGGTGATGCGCAGGTTGCGCGCCATAGAGCGTTCGCCATAAGCGCGTCCCAACGCACGCGCTTCATCAAGGACGCTCTGGCGATCACCCGGCTGGGCAAGATATTGCATCACCAAGGAAAGTAGCTTGCGACCCAGCTCACGATGCTCTGCCTTGTCGGTTTCATCAAAGCGCTTGTACCAACTCTGCTCACTGATCTTGCCGCCGCTCACCTCAAGGCGAGCACGCCCCAATGCGCTTTGCACCAACAATTGAATCCCTGCCGGTTCGAGCGGCTCCGGCTCCAGCAGAGCGCGCACGTCGGTTTCAGCAAAGCGGCGGTGTCCACCTGGAGTGCGCACCGTGTGGATTTTGCCAGCATCAGCCCATTGACGCAGGGTAGAGGGGTGGACACCCAGCATACGACTGGCATCTTGCAGAGACAACCATTTCACACTAGGCGTGAGACCTGATCCCTTTCCCGGCATGCAATACCTCCTCACTCAGACGATGTAGATTCCTCATTTATGTCAGAGCATCACGATTTGGATAACATATCGCAAATTGTACATGAGTTTCAGCATATTTGCAAGCTCGCTGCTGGGAAAGGTTTGAAATTGGTTTGGGGAACCTGCTCAGAACAGACCCGGATGTATGGTCCGAAGTCGGACAGTACCATGCCTCGCCGACGTGTATTCAGGCGGACCTTGTTCCAACCCCATTTGGCACATATCCTTGACTTGGCATACAGGGTCTGGCAGGATATAGTACGAAAGCACCATCCAACTTACGCGTATTACTGCCGTCACTGTAATCCCGTTGGTTTTTCGGTAAAGTGTGATGAACGATGCAAATCCCATAGCCCGTGCTCCACTCCGGCAGCGCCTGGCCTGGTGGGGCATTGATCATTCACTCCCTGGTAATGCTATGCTACTGGACTTTATCCAAGCATATGCCGCCCGACTCGCCACGCAACTGCCCTCTCCCAAGTCGCGAGCGGACTGGTTGACGCGCGCTGCCGAAGTCACAGCCCGCTTACGCCGCTCACTGGGTTTGGATCGACTGGAACCCCACCGAACCCTCCTGAGCGCACAGGTGGTGGGCACCCTTTCGCGCATTGGTTACTCCATTGAGAAAGTGATTTATGAGACGCTGCCCGACTTGTGGGTGGCTGCGCACGTCTACATCCCCGATGATCTGCGCACGCCAGCACCCGCGGTGCTCTTCGCGCCGGGTCATTGGATGGAAAACGGCAAGTTGGAACCCGACATCCAAGTGTGTTGCGCCAACCTGGCACTGCGGGGCTTTGTCGTGTTGGTTTACGATCCCATCGGTCAAGGTGAGCGCCTGGGCGACTGGATGGAACACGGACACCTGGAACCCTTACTGGTGGGGGTGAGCCAGGCCGGACTGATGGTCTGGGAGAGCATGCGCGCGTTGGATTACCTCCTCTCCCGCCCTGATGTGGACAAGGCACGCGTTGGGATGACCGGCGCATCTGGCGGGGGGCTGAACACCTTCTACACGAGTGCCCTGGACGCGCGCATTGGGGTCAGTGTACCGGTCTGCTTTGTCACCACTTTTTACCAGATGATGACTGCCGAGCGCGACCGCAATTGGGAGGATGGGGTTGATCTGTGCAATCAGGTGCCGGAGGTGATGGCCTACGCCGAGATGAGCGACATTGTTGGCCTGTTCGCTCCCAAGCCGCTCTGCCTGATCGCGGCGCAGCACGACTGGATGTTCCCCATCGCTGGGACACGCGTGGTGTACCAACGCCTCCAAGCGCTTTATCGCTTCTGGGAGGCTGAGCAAAATGTGCAGCTGGTCGAGGTGGATGATGAGCATGGCTACACCCAACCGATGCGCGAGGCGATGTACGGCTGGATGATGCGTTGGTTACAGGGCAAGGGAAATGGAGAACCCTCACCGGAACGGAGGTGCGACCTCTTGCCGACCCCCTATCCCTCGGCTCTGACCTACATTGCACCGCCGGAGCGCGACGATTTACCCATCCTGCGTCATCGCGACGAGTATCCGCGTGAGAATCCGGGCTGGTGTTTTCCTTCTGGTCACTCGCCATCGTGTGGTGCTGCCATCACCCGGCTGACGCAGCACATTGCCACAGAGTTGCCCATGCCCGCGTTGCCCGATGCAGCCACCTGGCCAGCGCAGCGTGTCGAGCTGCTGTCGCGCACACGAGCTCTGCTGGGCCGTATGCCAACAGGGCATCCCTTGGTCAAGGATCGCACATATAACCAGGTGCTCTATGACGGCTTGTTCGCCGAGCGGGTGGTCTTCGAAAGCGAGCCCGGCATCGAACTGCCCGCCGTGTTCCTGGCGCCGGCAGAGTGGCAACGCCATTTTCCGACAGTGATCTACGTGGACGAGTGGGGCAAGCAAGTTGGCATAGAGACCGGCATTGTGGATGCTTTGCTGCAAGCGGGACTAGCCGTGTTGGCAGTAGATGTGCGCGGAGTGGGTGAGACGGCCGCCAGCGATTTCGAAGCGGCCACCAACGCACTGATGAGCGACCGCCCTCTCTTCGGTCAGCGCGTATGGGATGTGTTGCGCGCAGTGGACTATCTGTGGCGACGCATCTACATCGGGGTGCAAATCGATAAGGGACGCATCGGATGCCTAGGGCGCGGATTAGGAGGCCTGTGGTGCCTCCATGCCGCCGCGCTGGACGAGCGGCTGGCCGCAGCTGCTCTGTGGGAGACACCCATTTCTTACCATGACTTGATCGTGGAGCGGCCCGGTTTCCCACCGAGCGCTTATCTCTTCGACGCGCTCCACCATTGCGACCTGCCTCAGGTGATGGCCCTCATCGCACCGCGTGCCTTGCTGATCGCTGACCCTGTAGATGGAATGCGCGCGCCATTGACAGAATCGACGCATATGGCCAAGTTGGAATGGCCACGGCATGTATATGCTCAGGTTTTCGCCCGTCCGCACACCTGGCAGGTGCAGACCACACCAGCAGGTACACCGGCAAGCGTTCTGTCTTCCTGGCTGAAGGAGCAGCTGAGCAGCTTAGCAGCATAGAAGAATTGCAACGTTTCATAAAAGCTACGCATAAGGAGCGCTAGAATGGAAGCAAAACAGTGTTGGGAATGTGCACTGACCGGCAGCACGTGGCTGCTGCGACATCAGCGCCCGGATGGCAGTTGGGAAAACCTGCTCGAGCCGCAGCTGGGTGCTTTCTACAAGGGCAGTTGGGCTTTTACCCTGACCGGCCAGCCGACGGCGACACATCGCCTGCTCAACCACGCACGCGAGCGTTATATGACCCCGGACGGCGACTTCGTGCCACGCACGGCTCTCATCCACCAGGTGGCTCACTATCTTTATATCAACGCCTACTTTGTTATCGGCAGCATGGCGGTGGGGCGCTATGAGATCGCTATGCCGGCGGCGCGCTTCTTGGCAGCGCAACAAGATGCACGCAGCGGAGGCTTCTTCTCGACCCTAACACCACCAGGCACACCCGGTGGCACGGACACTATCTCTACTGCGGCGGCTGGTGTCGCTTGCCTGGTCTCTGGACATCTCGAGGCAGCGCGTCGCGCTGGCGAATACCTGATCGACATCCTGGAACGACAGCGTATCACTTCCAATTACTTCTACACCGCCCTGACACCCGACGGAGTACTGGATACAGCGGCGTCTGAGTCGGAGGTGCGTTGGTGGCGGGTGATCGATTTGCACGCTCCTGACCAGTGTTGGTATGCGCTCGGATTGCCATTGGCCTTCCTCGTCCTGCTCCACCAAGCGAGCGACCAGACGCGCTATCGCACCGCTGCCGAAGCCTACTGTGCTCTATTGGAACGTTGTGTCAATCCGTGGGAGGGGCCTTCCAGTGGCAAAGCAGCATGGGGTTGCGCCATGCTCTACCGCATCACCGGTGAGACACGCTACCGCGAAATAGCGCTGCGAGTAGCACGTTATATTATGGGTCACCAGGAGGCGGACGGCCACTGGATCTTGGCCAAGATCAGAGGCATACCAGCGGCTGTCTCGTTGGACAGTGTTGACTTCGATGTGACTGCCGAATACACCTTGTGGCTAGGACTGATCGCCAGCCATATCATGGCGCGCGACACCGAATAGTAGAACGGGTTCTAGGCGTTCTTGGCTGGCGGCACGAAATTACACACCCACGATGGACAGTCGATTCTCACGCGATAAGGGGTTCATTCGGTTATGAACCTCGATCGGCGGCTGTTGCGCGAGACGCGCCAAGCTACACCGTCTTTGTTGGCTGTGGTGCTATGCTGTTGGTTGGCAGGCGTGTTGCTGGTAGGACAAGCTTGGGCACTCAGCCGGGTGGTGGCACAGGTGTTTCTGGAAGGTGCCACGCTACACGATGTGACAGCTGGGCTGGTCGCCTTCGTCACATGCGCGGCGGCGCGCAGTGCTCTGGTGTGGAGTAGTCAGGTGGCGGCGCAGCGTCTGGCCGGTGTGATCAAACGCGACTTGCGTGTCCGTTTCGCCGCGCAGCTGGTCACCTTGGGTCCAGCTTACGCCCAAGGAGAACGCAGCGGAGAACTTGTCACCACCGCGCTGGAAGGTATCGAGGCGCTTGATGCTTACTTCGGCCAATACTTGCCCCAATTGCTCAATGCACTGCTGGTGCCCCTCACCTTCTTGCTACTGATCACCCCACTTGATCCCCTCTCCGGCATTCTTATGGCGGTCACCGCGCCGCTCATCCCATTTTTCATGGTGCTCATCGGCAGCCAGGCGGAACAGCTCACACGACGACAGTGGCGCGCACTGCGCTATCTGGGTGCCCACTTTCTGGATGTGTTGCAGGGGCTTATCACCCTCAAGGTGCTAGGACGGAGCGCGGAGCAGACCGAGACGATCGCGCGCATCAGCGATGCATATCGTCGACGCACTATGGCTGTCCTGCGCGTCACCTTTCTATCCGCATTAATGCTCGAGATGCTCGCCACCTTGGGCACGGCCATCATCGCAGTGGAAGTCGGCTTGCGTCTGCTGTACGGCGGCTTGAGCTTCCAACAAGCTTTCTTCGTGCTCTTGCTGGCGCCCGAGTTCTACATGCCGTTGCGCACCTTGGGTGCCCGCTTTCACGCCGGTGTTGCCGGCGCCACCGCCGCACAGCGCATCTATCAAGTGCTGGAAACACCCCATACTGTGCCGCAAGCGGAAACGCCTCCTCCCATATTGTCCCCTGTTCCGGCGCCCCGTAGGAAGGTGCTTCCATCCATAGGGAGCGTTCCTATCCGTTTTGTAAATGTCCACTTCGCCTATGAGGATGGCACACGGCCAGCGCTGCGCGGAGTCTCTTTGGACCTGCTGCCCGGAGAGAAGACGGCATTGGTGGGGCCGAGTGGCAGCGGCAAGAGCACCCTTGTGCAACTGCTATTGCGCTTCATCGAACCTCACCAGGGCAGCATTTATGTGGGAGACGTGCCTCTGACCTCATTAGATCCCACCTGGTGGCGTACGCAAGTGGCCTGGGTGCCCCAACAGCCCTATCTCCTGAATGCCTCGATAGCGGACAACATCCGTCTGGGACGGCCGGATGCGAGCATGGAAGAGGTGATCGCCGCAGCGTGCTTGGCACACGCCGACACCTTCATCCAGGAACTGCCCCATGGATACGACACCCTGATCGGTGAACGCGGCGCTCGTCTGAGCGGTGGTCAGGCACAGCGCATCGCCATTGCGCGTGCTTTTCTCAAGAACACCCCGCTGCTCATCCTGGACGAGGCCACTTCCAGCCTGGATGCACACCACGAAGAACTGTTGCAAGCGAGCATCGCCCAGCTGATGCGCGGACGCACTGTACTGGTAATCGCCCACCGTCTGACCACCACGCAAGATGCCGACGTGATTTGGGTACTCTCAGAAGGGCGCATTGTCGAACATGGCCGGCATCACGAACTAACGGAACGTCGGGGACTGTATTACCAGCTGGCCACCGCCTACGGCCCGATGCAGATGACAGCATGAGGAGTATGAGGAGTCCTTACCAGGAAGAAGGGTTTACAGAATCGCTACCGGGAAGCAGCGCGGATAGCGTTGCTGCAGTGCCAGGGGTGTTCTGGCGCCTGGTGCAGCTGGTCAAGCCGTACGCACCGCGCACAGGGCTTGCGTTACTAGCTGGCTTTGCCACCATTGCCAGCAGCATTGGTCTGATGGCCACTGCAGCGCACCTGATCGCCAGCGCGGCATATCATCCACCCCTGGCCGCATTGCAGGTGGCAATTGTAGGAGTGCGTTTCTTCGGCATCGCGCGGGGTGTGTTGCGCTATCTGGAGCGCTATCTGTCACACCAAGTGACACTACGCCTGCTGGCACACCTGCGCGTCTGGTTCTACCGGGCGCTAGAACCGCTGGCGCCGGCTCGCTTGCTGCACTATCGCAGTGGTGACCTGCTCAGTCGCATTGTCTCTGACGTTGAGACACTGGAGCATTTCTACTTGCGCGTGTTGGCACCACCCGGGATCGCCATCCTGTGCACGGTGTTGATCGGAGGGTTCATCGCCCGCTACGATGCGCCAGCTGCCGCCCTAGTGTTCGCCTTTTTGTTGGCAACCGGTGCCGCACTACCGATTGCAACGCGCCTGCTCAGCCACGCCCCCGAACATCAGCAGGCAGGCGCGCGCGCGTCACTCGCCGCTGCGCTGGTGGACACCATCCAGGGAATGGCGGATCTGCTCGCTTTTAATCGGGCATCGGAACAGATTGTCCGAATTAGGCAACTGAACGCACACCTCATTCAAATCCAAGCACATATCATGCGCCTCGCCGCCCTGAACGATGCTTTGGGGGGATTGCTTGCCAACCTGGCGGCCGCTGCTCTGTTGGTCGTCGCAGTTCCGCTGGTGCGCGAAGGCCGTCTGGACGGGGTGAGCTTGGCGGTGTTGCTTCTGGCCACGTTGGCCAGCTTCGAGGCGGTGGCGCCCCTGCCGGGCGCGTTCCAGCAGCTGGAAAACAACCTGGCCGCGGCGCGGCGACTGTTCGAGATCATCGACGCTACTCCAACCGTTCAGGATGTCGTTACCATCTCACCTCAGCCTGCTGACTACAGTTTAGAGGTGGAAACCCTGTGTTTCCGCTATACACCCGATGCACCGCCTGCGCTGGACGGCATCACTTTTCACATTCCCACTGGCGGGAGAGTTGCTCTCGTCGGCGCGAGTGGAAGCGGCAAGACCACCTTGGTCAACCT
>QEXY01000161.1 GCA_003130875.1 Ardenticatenia bacterium | reverse complement strand
GTCTTAACCGGCTTTGGAATGGCCTCGATCATCCCAGTGATACTCTCCCTCGCCGAAAGACGGATGGTGATCACCGGCCGTGTCACCAGCTTCTTCTTCGCCGGCGGCTCCGTAGGAGGTATGATATTGCCGTGGCTTATCGGCCAGTTTTTTGAGTCACTTGGTCCATCGGTGGCCATGTGGGGCATCCTGCTCAGTCTGATCGCGGCGACGCTGGTCCTTCTGGTAATCCTCAAAACCACCCATGTGAGGACAGCCCCTACCCAGACTGTCCCATCTGACACTGTTATCCAACCTTCTACCTTGCCCAATCCCTCCCGAGGCCTCGACTCGTGAAGCCAAGTCATTGGTTCCCTGCTCGCCGACTCTCCGGTCGTAGCATCACGATTGCGCAAACGGCCGGCTACTATGGGGGATATTTTATCATTGGCATGTTTGTGGCCTCGTTGGGACCGACCTTGCCTGGCTTGGCCCAAAACACGGGCAGCTCGGTGGGGGGTATCAGCTTCCTCTTTTTGACCCGTTCGTTCGGCTATCTGATAGGGTCTTTGCTGTGTGGTCGCCTGTATGATCGTCTCCCCATCCATACCCTCATGGGAGGCATGTTGCTCATCATCGCGGCCTTGTTAGGTGTGACCCCGCTCATTCCGACACTGTGGCTCCTTACTTGGGTGCAGCTGATTTTGGGGCTGAGCGTAAGCACACTCGACGTGGGGGTCAATGCTTCTTTGATGTGGGTGCACCGTGCCAGGTCTGGCGCGTTTATGACCGCTGGACATTTCTTCTTCGGCGCTGGAGGACTGCTGACCCCTGTGTTGGTCACTTACCTGGCTCAGATCAGTGGCGGGATCCACTGGTCCTACTGGGCCATCGCTTTGCTGGTGCTTCCCTTTGCTCTGTGGGTGTTCATTCTGCCCAATCCGACGCGCGCCGTCGAGCGGAGAGAGGCTGACCCGCCATTGCCCGTCAACCGGGTGCTGGTCTTCCTGGTCACCCTGTTCTTATTCCTTTACGTGGGAGTGGAGAGCAGCTTTGGCGGCTGGATTTTCACCTATGCCCGTACTCTGAAGATGGGAAGCGATACGCTTATCTCGTATCTGAACTCCACATTTTATGCTGCGTTCACAGTGGGCTGCTTGATCGCCACTCCCTTGGCAATGCGCTTGAGACCGCGTTATATCCTGCTAGGAGACCTGTTGGGTTGTCTCACCGGCTTGATGGTGATCCTGGTACAACCGCAGTCGTTGGTTGCCCTATGGACCGGCACGCTCATTGCGGGTTTGGCGATTGCATCGATCTTTCCGGTGACTTTGGGCTTTGCAGAACGCCGTTTAGCAATCACTGGAAGCGTCACAGGTTGGTTTTTCGCCGGTGCCGGTGCAGGGGGGATGGTTCTGCCCTGGCTGATCGGTCAGCTGTTTGAGGTGGTCGGGCCACTTGTGGCCATGTATGGAATGATGCTCGATCTTTTGATTGCCCTGGCTGTACTATTTGCTCTGATGCGCTTTGAGCCGGCATGTGAGAGACAATATGCCCCGGCGTTTGCCCTTCGAGATAGAGAGTAGCGTGACAGTCTGAGAACAAAACCGGGGGCAGATCCTTACATCCGCCCCCCGGTGCTGACACCTGGTGCAGAGTTCACCCCTTATAACACAAGACAGGGGTACGTGCCGCTTTGACCTCATCCAAACGCGATACCGGCGTGGTGTGGGGCGCTTCGTGCAACAACGCCGGATCTGTTCGCGCCTCGTGTGCGATGGCTGCTAGTGCCTGGGCGAACGCATCGAGCGTTTGTCTGCTCTCTGTCTCAGTTGGTTCGATCATCAGTGCATCGCGGACGATCAATGGGAAATAGTTGGTGGGCGGGTGGAAGCCATAATCGATCAGTCGCTTGGCCACATCGAGCGCGCGCACGTCGGTGCCAGGGATATCGCCATGCACGACGAACTCATGCATACACGTGCGCTCCACCGCCACTGGGAAGTGAGGCGATACCAGAGCTTTCAGGTAGTTAGCGTTCAACACAGCATGCTCAGCAACGGCGCGCAATCCTTCCGGTCCGTGCATTCGGATATAGGTATAAGCTCGGATGAACATGCCATAGTTGCCGAAGAAAGCTCGGACACGGCCGATGGATTTCTCCGGGACATGCAAACGGAAGCGCTCCCCCTCTTTGACAACGATCGGGCCGGGCAGAAAAGGCGCCAGGCGTTCGGACACACCCACTGGACCACTTCCAGGTCCACCGCCTCCATGGGGAGTTGAGAAGGTTTTGTGTAAATTGAAGTGCATGACATCAAAGCCCAAATCGCCCGGCCGCGCGATGCCCAACAGAGCGTTCAGGTTGGCGCCATCTCCGTACATCAACCCACCACAGGCATGTACTGTCTCGCACACCTCGAGCACGTGTTCCTCAAACAGCCCCAACGTGTTAGGGTTTGTGAGCATCAAGCCGGCCACGGTGTCATCACACGCCTGTTTGAGCGCGGCCAGGTCCACATTACCGCGCTTGTCCGAGGGCAGCTGCACAACAGTGAGCCCGGCCATCGCCGAGGAAGCCGGGTTGGTGCCGTGGGCGGAGTCAGGGATGAGAATCTTCCTGCGTTGATGTTCTCCTCGGCTGCGATGATAGGCGCGTATCATCAGCACCCCAGCCAGCTCCCCGTGCGCACCGGCAGCGGGCTGGAGCGACACGCCAGCGAATCCGGCGATCTCTTTGAGTGCCTCCTGCAAGCGGTACATCAACTCTAGACTACCCTGCAAAGCTTCCTCCGGCTGTAGAGGATGCACTTGGGTTAGACCTTCGATTGCGGCCGCTTTTTCGTTGACTTTGGGGTTGTACTTCATGGTGCATGACCCAAGCGGGTAGAAGTTTGTGTCGATGCAGTAATTCAGCTGGCTCAGCCGGGTGAAATGGCGCACCAGTTCCAGCTCGCTCACTTCTGGTAATGGCAGATCTGTGCGTAGATAACCCTCAGGCAATGGCGTTGCCGGCACATCCAGAGAAGGCAGGGTAAAGGCCGTGCGACCAGGGGTGGACAGCTCGAACAAGAGCGGCTCGCTCATCGGCTCGCCTCCTGTAAAGCAGCGACCAGTTGGTCGATCTGTTCGCGCGTGTTCATCTCGGTCACACAAATCAACATCTCTCGTTGCAGGTGCGGGTAATCTCCTTCCAGGTCGTAACCGCCCAAGATACCCTTATCCAGCAGGAATTGGTTCAGTTGAGAGACCGGCATAGGGCATCGCACCCGGAATTCATTGAAGAAGGGTCGAGTAGTGGTCACGGTAAAACCGGGCAATTGAGCGATCTCGCGCGCTGCGTAATGAGCTTTGTGATAGCACAGCTCGGCGACAACGCGCAGCCCTTGTTTGCCCATGTAAGCCAGATAGATCGCGGCACGTAGAGCGATCAAGCTCTGATTCGTGCAGATGTTGCTGGTGGCCTTTTCACGCCGGATATGCTGTTCGCGCGGGGTGAGCGTCAACACATAGCCTCTTCGCCCTTTGCGATCCGTTGTCTCTCCGACCAGACGGCCGGGCATTCGGCGCACGTACTCTTCGCGGGTGGCGAAAATGCCCAGATACGGCCCACCACAGTTCAAGCTGGTGCCGAGAGGTTGCCCTTCTGCAACTACAATGTCGGCGCCGTATTCTCCAGGCGGCTTCAAGAGACCCAGGCTGATGATCGGATTGCTGACCACCACCAGCAGAGCGCCCTGGGCATGCACCTGCTCCGCCAAACCGTTCACATCCTCCAGCTCACCGAAAAAGTTGGGGTTCTGGATGATCAGGCAGGCAGTCTCCTGATCGATCTGGGCGATCAGATCGGGGAGCCCTGCAGTCAAATCCTCGTCGCCCGTGACATAGGCGAGATCACTCTCCGGAGGCAAATAGGTACGCAACACCTGACGGTACTGCGGGTGGATGGCCGGGGATAGCAGCACCTTTTTCCGACCACCACGCGCTACACTGAGCGCCATTAAGGCTGCCTCGGCCATCGCGGTTGCGCCGTCGTAGTGACTGGCATTGGCCACCTCCATCCCCGTGAGTCGGACGATCATGCTCTGATATTCAAACATCGCTTGCAAAGTTCCTTGACTCACTTCGGGTTGGTAGGGCGTGTAGGAGGTGACAAACTCTCCGCGGCTGGCCAAGTGGTCCACCACACTGGGGATAAAGTGATGATACGCACCGGCGCCGAGAAAAGTAGCATGCTGACCCACGGCGCGGTTTTTGCCTGCCAGCACCTTCAGCTCGTCCAGGATTTCCATTTCTGAGGCAGCTGGCGGCAGATTGAGACGAGGGAAGCGCCATTGCGCCGGCACGTCCTCGAACAGAGCCTCCAACGAGGGAAGGCCTATGGTTTCCAGCATGGCCCGCCGCTCGGCGTCCGTATGCGGGATATAGGGCATCGTTCACGCTCCTGTGACAGATTTTTCGTACTCTTCCGGACTGAGCAATGCATCCCATTCTGAGGGGTCTGAGGGCCTGATCTTGATCATCCACCCCTTGCCATAGGGATCCTTGTTCACCAACTCTGGAGCGTTGAGCAGTTCCTGGTTCACGGCAATGATTTCCCCGCTCACTGGCATGTACAGGTCAGAAGCAGCTTTGACCGACTCGATCACCCCGAAGCGATCGCCCTTTTTGAGCGAGTCCCCCACTTCAGGGAGCTCCACATACACCACATCGGAAAGCTCTTCCTGGGCATGGTCTGTGATACCACACACTAGCACATCGCCTTCCTGGCGCACCCATTCATGGCTGTCTGTATACCGGGCATTGGCATCGAGTTTCATTTCCTTCTTTCCTCCCTTTCTCAGCGTTTTGGTGCAGAGCACTGCATTTCTAAGTTTATGAACAAACCCAGAATAGGCAACTGTCCCCAAACGGGGCTGCTGACATTGTGCTCTAGTTTGATCGTCGATAAGCGGGCGTGTAAAAGGGCCGTGGCACAATCCGGGCTCGACGAGGCCGATCGTGTATGATGATCTCGATTTCAGTGCCCACTTGAGCCAATTCGGCAGGCACATAGGCCATCCCGAGGTAGCGTCCTATGGTGGGAGCGTACATGCCGGTCGTGACTGTCCCAACGTCGCGACCATGATGCTGAACTGTGTGCCCATGGCGTGGCACGCTTCGATCACACATCTCGAAGCCGACCAAAACCTCAGCGGGGCCCTCCAATGCTTGTTTCAGAAGAGCGTCTCGCCCAATGAACTCCTTGTCCAAGCTGAGGGCAAATTTTAGCCCTGCTTCGATCGGGGTGCGATGAGGGCCGATTTCGTTGCCGTACAGGGGCATACAAGCCTCAAAGCGCAGACTGTCGCGTGCTGCCAATCCCACCGGTTTCACCCCCATGGAAGAGCCTGCCGTCAGGATGCCTTCCCAAACACGCCAGGCGTGTTCACTGGGAAGGAAGATCTCAAAGCCGTCCTCCCCCGTATAGCCCGTGCGCGAAAAAAGAGTGGGCACTTCACCCCAGAGCGTACCAGCCACTACGCCAAAACGGGGCACCGCTGCAAGGTTAGCATCCGTAAGGTGATCTAGAAGCTGCACAGCATATGGACCCTGCAGGGCGAACATGCACATCTCCTCAGAGACATCGCGCAACGTCACATCGAACGGCCCGGAATGCGCGCGCAGCCACGCCATCCCTTTCGCTCCGTTGATGGCATTCAACACGAGGAGGTAATAGGAAGTTTTGGGATCGGCAGCGGTCTCGGCCAGTTGGTAGACAACAGGGTCGTCTACGACACCGCCGTCAGCGTAGCACAGACACGTGTAATGCGCCCTGAACGGTTTCAAGCGCGTGATATCGTATGTTAAAAGGTGGTTGAGGTACTCCTCGGCCTGGGGACCGCGGACCTCGATCTGTACCATATGATCGATGTCAAACAATCCTGCCACACGACGGGTAATGTGATGCTCTGCCAGAGGTCCATCGGCATATTGTACTGGCATCTCCCAGCCAGCGAACGAGGTCATTCGCGCGCTGTGTTCTGCATGCCAGCGGTAGAGAGCTGTCCTTCGCAGTGTACCGGTCGTCATATGCGCCTTCTCTATGCGCGCAGAAACAAAAAATGGACGCACCTATATGCGCCCATTGCTCTGTTCTGTACCTGAGAGTTTCGCCACCGGACACGGGTCCAGGCAAGCTTGCTCCTTCGGTGCGGCATCAACGCCGACTCTCCAGAGTGTCGTCAGCAGGCGATCCTTCTGCCTGAGAGCGTCGTTGTGCGAGACTGGGCTCGCTCGCACACTTGCACCTTCGGCGCCTCGATCGAGAGGTCTCTCTCGCCCGCCTCCTCCGACTATTCGATTCCGCTTAATCTAGCTGCAATTTTACTACCAGGGATGTCTGAAGTCAATTGTCTCGGGAGAGTACTTCGTGATGATTTGTCCCATGCAGATGCCACGTGTTAGGATAGGGGCGAAGTCCGCCTTTGGGATTGAAACCATCTTATCCCCAAACCGAGGATATGCCTATGGCCGTCCAATCTGGTACCATAGCCTCCGCCGAGGAGCGCCCCTTTCAAACCGATCAAGTGATCACCGTCGCCGCGGCGCACGCCGCTCACGACTTGTACACCGCATTTCTTCCGGCGCTCCTGCCCGTCCTGATCGCCAAGTTCGTCCTCCCCACGGCACAAGCGGGCACGTTGGCGCTCTTCCTCCAATGGCCCTCCTTGCTCCAGCCCGTCATCGGCTATCTGGCCGACCGCGTCAACCTGCGCTACCCGGTCATCCTGGCGCCGGCCATCACCGCCATCATGATGAGCTGGCTGGGATGGGCACCCAGCTATGCTGTGATGGCCATGATGTTGATCGTGGTCGGCTTTAGCTCGGCCAGTTTGCATGCCATCTCGCCGGTGATTGCCGGTCAGCTCTCGGGACGCCAGCTGGGGCGGGGGATGGGCCTTTGGATGGTAGGCGGCGAGCTGGGCTATACTCTCGGCCCTATTTTGGCGGTCACCGTGATTCGCTTCCTGGGATTGGACGGGGTGGCATGGTTGATGCTATTTGGCATCACCGCCTCGGTGGTCTTGTTCCTACGGCTGCGTGACCTGCCCGCACGTTCATCCGATGTTGCACATCCCCTGCCCTGGCGCGAAGCGCTGCGCGCGATGAGCGCTACTATGAAGCTGCTGTCCGGCATCGTCATCCTGCGCGCCTTCGTCGTCGCTGCGCTGGTGACCTATCTGCCCACCTTTCTGACGCGCGAGGGCACCGACTTGTGGTTGGCTGGGACGTCTCTGTCTATCTTTCAGGTGGGCAGCATCGCCGGCGCCTGGCTGAGCGGTCCGTCGAGCGACCGCTGGGGGCGGCGTGCGGTTCTAGGGATCTCCCTGATCGCTACGACGGCGCTAATGGCACTGTTTCTGGTTACGGCGCAAGCGGCGCGATTGGTGTGCCTCCTTTTGTTGGGGGTCAGCGTGGCGGGCACCTTCCCTGTGTTGCTCGCGCTCGCCCAGGAGGCGCTGCCGAGTAATCGTGCGCTGGCTAACGGTATCTACATGGCCATCGCATTCGCTATGGATTCGCTCGCTGTCGTCTCCATCGGAATCGTAGGCGATTGGGTGGGGCTGCGGGTCACTTATATCGCCATTGTGGCGGCGCCTTTGCTGTGTCTGCCGCTGGTGGCACAGCTGCCCTCCGGACAGCACCGCGCATAAAACCGTGTCGCGCACGCGGGGAGGATTGGGGTGGGGCAAACCGGGCCGCGCGCTTGTAGGGGCGACCGGCCCGGTCGCCCGTACCGACGGCACATTAACCGCCCCCGCACAGTCGTGGCGCGAACAAACCAAACTGAGCCGCGCGCGTCAGCAAGCGGCCACCCCGTTCGGGGTAGGGGCATAACCACCGTGGGGCTGAGGCCCTGGACAGGTCTCTCAACGCAACCTCCCGCAGGTTCCGAACCTGCGGGAGGTTGCAAAACCAGCCGCGCGGGTACGCCAGCGGCCGGGACTACCGCTCCCTGACAATCTGACGGTCGCGGCTCGGGTAAATGGGCGTGGCACGTGTGTCCGCCTCAGCCACCGTGCGAGCGCGCGGCCTGCCACGCTTCCAACAACGCCGGCAGGTCGGCGGGATGGAGCGCCAACCCGACTCGTCCGGCCGTCTCCCACAACCGTCGATCGAAGGTGCAAAAGATCACTGGCTCGCCCAGGGCATCCTGCCAGAGGGAAGCAGCAGCCAGGTGCACGGCGTCATAACCGCGCAGCCCATGCTCCCAGGCGAACGTATCGGCGCGGGTGACCACCATCTCCGTCACCTGCACGCGCATCAGCGCCGGCCACTCTTCGCGAAAGCATTGCAGGCAAGCGATTGCCTCCTGCTGGGTCAATGCGCCAAGGCGTGCGGCCTTGCCCAGCGTGGCAGCCACCTCGGCACGGCTGATGAGCGCCGTGCCCACCAGCGCCGCATGGGCCAGCGCCTCGCCGACCTCAGCCGAACCCGGCTCGGCCACGTAGCGCTTGACCAATGCGCTGGCGTCCAGGTAGAGAATCATTCGCGCTCCTCCAGCAGCAGATCGGCCACCGTCCGCCCGCCGCGGGTGCGCGCCAACGGCGCCGCGGGCGGCAATCTCTGCCCGTTCCAGGCGACCAGCCCCGCTTCGACCAATCTCTGGGCGCGCACCTCTAGGGAAGCGTTCACGGGCACGATACGCCCGACCGGCACGCCACGCTCTAGGATGATCACCGTGTCCCCAGCCTTGACCCGGCGCAGATAGGCGCTCAACCGCGTCTTCAATTCCCGAACGCCGACCGTCGTCGTGCTCATCGCTCTTGTCCCTCCTTTTATGTGGTCACATTGTATGCAAAGAGGTCACCAAAGGCAAATCGGCCTTGTTCTGGTCAGATGGATGGCGCCAATCGCGCCGTGTGCGAAGGGGCGCACAGCCGCGCACCCCCCAATCGAAATGCGCATTGCAAAACCACACCTTTTCATCCCGGAGATGTCGCGGTACAATGCGCGCCGGCATGGGCGCATCGGACGGAGGACACACGGCAGAGCATATTCCCAAGCGCAGGCCCATAGCGCTCCTCGTGGCAGGCGTCGCGCTGGCGCTGGCGTTTTTTGCGGCGCTCTTATTGCTCTCCCGTCAGGCTTTGACGCTGCATAACACCCCGACACCTGCCCCACCACTGGGCACGCGTGAGGTGTTGCCCTATCCCCCCACCTGGACGCCATCGCCATCGCTCACCCCACAGCCCACCTTCACGCGTGTCCTCGCCGAAACGGTGCATCCCACCCTGGCGGATTTCTGGGACGGGCGCGCGAAATTCATCATCGAGGTCGCGGATACGGGGCTGCCCATGGGCGAATCGGACACGCTGGTGATGCCGAACGGCGAGTTCTGGTCCTATGTACATGCCAGCTATCGCTCCGCCGGCACATTGGATCAATGCGGCAATCCGGTGGAGTTCCCCGGTTGTGTCGTCCTCTACCGCAGCACAGACGGGGGATACACTTTTCACCACGACCAGCCGCCGGTTTGCCTGTTTCCCTGTCAGCAGTGCCCGTGCGATTCGCAGCGCGATCACATCGACCAGCAACAATATCCGCGCGTCTTTCGCGATCGCGGCCGCTTCGTCATGGTCTATGAGTACCGGGCGCGCGTCATGTTGCGGCGCTCCCACGATGGATTGACGTGGAGCACGCCGGAAGAGCTGCCGTTTTCGGGTATCTGGACGGAGGTCTGGCGGCGTTGCACCGTGCCGGAGCGGATTGGCGTGCACCCCTTCGTGCGCCACGAGTACGACTGTCTGTTCGGCGGGCCGCCCGGCATCTATATGGAAGACGGCTGGCTGTATGTCTTTGTGGCGATGGGGCAGAATCCGAGTGGGCTGGGGTGTTATTACGGCGCCGCAGATGCGCCGGCGGTGCGTTTGCGACGTTGTTTCTACAGCCCGCTGTTCAGCAGCGCGAGCGCATACGGCCCCTTGAATGTGCACGGACCTGCAGCCAACCCCTTCTTCGATTTTCGCACCATCAGCGCGGCGGAGGTGCAACGCATCGATTGGCGCTACTACGCCCTCTACGAGGGGATCCGTGGACCTGGTCCAGGTGATCCCGGTGACAGCCAGTTCGGACTGGGGTTAGCGCGCAGCGCCACCGCGCGCATTGATGGCCCGTGGGAGAAATACCCCGCTAACCCCATCCTGCGCGACCTGCCGGGCAACATCGGCCTGGGCCATGCCGATCTGGTGGTCGTCGACGGCCAGACGCTCCTGTACACCTCGCTGGACGGCCTCCGGCGCAGCCGCTTACGGTTGGTGTGGAAGTAAGGGGGCAAATATCTTTTCCCTCTTCTGCAAGCTACGTTATAATTTCAGATGATTGACAGTTCCATCTGGCGTCGGGTGCAGGCACCACGCGGAACGTTATCGCCTGTGCAGCGTGGCCACACGGGTAGGCCCATTGGCTTGAACGATCCGGGGATTTTTCCCGCAATCTTGCTCAAGTGCACTGAACGCTCGGGTGAATGCCCGTCACCAGCCGGGCAAGTTGCGCAACCGCATGATAGGCTTATTGGGGCACAGTTGTCTGATCCACTGAAGCCGGGTATATGATAACCCGAGTTGCTACCCAGGGAAGTTGAGACTACAGGCCGGCATAAGAAGGGTGACTTTTCGCTCCAACCAGTGGGTGGTCACCGCGGAGGGCGAGT
>QEXY01000160.1 GCA_003130875.1 Ardenticatenia bacterium | reverse complement strand
TTGTTGGTGTGCAGCAGCAACAGGCGTGCTGACTCGATCGACTCGAGTGCCGAGTCGTAGTCCGCAATGATAAACGGCGCGTTGACCGCCTTGACCGGCGTCAGAGCATCGCCTAGCTTGATCATGGCAATCTGATCTTGCACCGTGGGTGGCCGATAACAGCCGGCCGGATAATCGTAGATGGCAGGTGTGGTGAAGCCGTAGTCCACGATGAACGCATCCGGCCAGGCAGCATCCTCTTCGGGCAGATCGCGGCAGAAGGGATACCACAGGGATGAACGCACCATGCGATAGCGGTTGCGCTGTGCCGCGATTTGGCGCTCGACCAGCTCTGGAGGGAACCAAGCACGCTGCCGCTCGAAGTCAACCCGGCACCCGGCATCCGCCAGTGCCTCGAGCAGGAAACGACCGCGCAAGATCAGGCCGGTCGTTTCCAACACCTCGAGCGCGGCGCGATGGATGCGCTCCATCCCGGCATCGTCGACGACACGCAGCAATCCCTTGAGCATCGGGCAGATCTCCTTTCCGGGGACATCTAGCGTTGGACATGTGGAGAATATCACGGGCAAGGTGTGCTGTCAACGCACCGCAGCCCAGCACCGCCCGGGACTTTGTTCTCCGTGCAATCCCGTGGTACATTGAGAGAAGTAAGACCCGGTAAGCAATTTTGCGGGATGATCCCGGACAATGAGGAGGTCGTTATGCAATTCACACTGCCCACCGCTCAATTGTTTATCCCAGATGGCCTGGCGGAAGAGGAGGCGCTGGCACGCACCACCCATATGGCGATCAGCGCCCACCAGGACGACCTGGAGATCATGGCCGCACACGGCATTCTCCATTGCTTCCAGCGCCCCAACCGCTGGTTCACTGGCGTGGTGGTGACCAACGGCGCCGGCTCACCGCGCGATGACCTATACAAGGATTACACTGACGAACAGATGCGCGAGGTGCGTATCAAGGAACAGAAGAAAGCCGCCGTGGTGGGCGAATATGCTGCCCAGGCGTTGCTCGACTATCCCAGCGCAGCCGTCAAGGATGCCAACAACCCTGGCCCTGTCCACGATCTCACTCAATTGCTACGCCTGGCACGGCCTGAGGTGGTCTACACCCACAACCTGGCCGACAAACACGACACCCATGTGGGTGTGGCAGTGCGCGTCATCCAGGCGATCCGCAGCCTGCCCGCTGATCAGCGGCCCCAACGGCTCTACGGCTGCGAGGTATGGCGCGATCTGGACTGGCTGCTGGATGAGGACAAAGTGGCACTCGACGTGTCGGCACATCCCAATCTGCAAGCCGCCCTGTTGGGCGTCTTTGATTCGCAGATCTGCGGTGGCAAGCGCTACGACCTGGCGACGCTAGGACGCCGCCGGGCACACGCAACCTACCACGCCTCGCACGCGGTGGATGTGAGCGAGGGGTTGACCTTTGCGATGGATCTCACCCCATTAATCGAGGATCTGCAACGCGATATCACAGCGTTCGTGGTGGAACACATTGAGCGCTTCGCTCAGGATGTGCGCCAGCGCATTGCCAAGTTCGTCTGAGGTGTGAGGACTACCCCAGCTGCCCAAACTCAAGGGCAGCCTGGTACATCGCAGCCAGATTTTCCTCTGGAACGCCCGGCGGGAGGTTGTTCGCCTCGCTCAAAACGAAGCGCCCTCCCGCCGTTACACCACTTTCCAACACCTGTCGGGTGCGTGCACGCACCTGTTGAGGCGTGCCCTTGAGCAGCAACCCCACTTCCACGCCGCCGTAAATCTCCACCTCCGGACCGACGGCACGGCGCAGCCAGGCGAGATCCACCGGAAAACCGGTATCAATCGAAGACACACTGCATTCTTTGACAATGATAGGGAAGAAGCGCCCGGCATCTCCGCACAAGTGGAAGACACGTTTGAGCTTACGCTGTGGGTCGAGGGAGTCATAGAAATGACGGTGGTGGGGCAAGATGCGCTCACAGTACATTGCCGTGCTGATGGTGACGATGCTGTCATCAGCGAGCCATAACTCTCCCTGCAGATCTCTGCCCCAATAGGCCAGCAGCGCCCGGACGCGATTGACAGCCGCCTGCGTGACAAAGCGCAGCAGCTGATTGGCATACTCGGGGTCTTCCACCAGATCGGTCAGAAACTCCCCACCACGCAGGTTCAACGCCACGGTGAGCGCGCCGTCGGAGGCGGTTTGCAGATAGGGCAACACTTCAACCGGCCGACCGTGAAATTCCATTCCGCGCGCCAGCTCCATCATCTGCTCGGTCAACTCGATGGCGCGCCGAAACGCGGGCAGCTGCAAGGGGCGTTCGATGTCTACGTCAAAGACGGCCCACTTGCGGTCACCAGTGTAGCCGGGCACCGTGTCCGGCACCTGGCCCGGTTCCAGGCGCAAAGGACAGCCCAATGCCCAGGCTTCATAGGTGTTATGCAAAAAAGCACTGACCTGCCAGCGTTCTGGCAAGCCGACCGGTTGGTCGCAATATTGGTGAAAGTAGGTATACAGCACATACTGCCAATTGAGTTGGGCCGTCAACATCGCCCGCGCATCGGTGAACATATCTTGATAGGTAAGCCCATCACGATTGAAGCGTGCGTCCAGCATATACACGCGGTCGTTGGTGCGCAGCGCCACCGGCACCCGTTCGGGTTGGCCGGCATAGTATCGTTCCCAGACGCGCTGTTTATCCGTATTGGTGACCGGGTGCGTCATCAGAGCGTCTCCGTCACCTTGCGCAATCCGCGCGGTTGGTCAGGATTGCCGTGGCGCGCATAGGAGAGATGCATCGCCAGCAGCTGGCCAGGCAGTACACACGTCAGCGGGGAGAGCCACTCGGGCAGCGGGTACGGCAGCGACAAGGGAGTATGGGCCATAGATAACAACTCGCTATCATCGCTGATGGCAAGCACCTCGGCGCCGCGTTCGCGCAACATCTGCGCCAAATGGCGCAACTCATTGAGCGGCAAGCCGCTGGGAGCCACCACCAGCACAGGGAAACCCGCTTCGATGACCGCCAACGGACCGTGCAGAAAATCGGCGCTGCTATAGGGCTCGACCACTGTATAGGTGAGCTCCTTCAACTTCAGGGCGATTTCGAAGGCGGTGCCATAATTATACCCACGTCCGAGCACCACACAGTGGCGCATCGTGTAATAGCGCCGCGTCACCTGGGTCATGTCGGTGTGTGCGGATAGTGTGGCGGCCACTGCATCAGGGACCGTAGAGAGTGCTTCCCACATCGCTCCGTCGTCGGCCAGACAGCAGCTCAGCAGAGCAACTGCGGCCAATTCTGCTGTATAGGTCTTGGTCGCGGCCACCGCGCGCTCCTCTCCAGTACCCAGGTCGAGCACGAAGTCCCCCAGGCGCGCCAGTTCGGAGTGCACCGCGTTGGTGATCACCGCGGTCAATGCTCCCTGGCGCCGCGCTTCCTCGAGCACAGCGATGATATCAGGGCTCTTGCCGCTCTGGCTGATCCCCAGCACCAAAGCATTGCCCAGTCGCGGTGGCGTATGATAGATCGTGAACAGGCTGGGCGTCGCGAGCGCCACTACATAGCGGTTGACCGCGCCCCACAAATACTGGGCATATCGCGCGGCGTTGTCACTGGTGCCGCGTGCGGCGATGAGCACATAATCGATCTGCCGCTGGCGCAGCGCCGTCGCCAGTGCCTGGGCCGTGGGGCGTTCGCGCTCCAACAGGCGAGCCAGCACCTGGGGCTGTTCGTGGATCTCGCGATACGTGCACGTCTCTTCCAGCAACACTGTCTCTCTCCTGATGCTTATTCCAAGGTGGTCTCCATAGATCTGTCGTAGCGCCCGATCTCCTCAGCCAACGGAGTGAGCAGCTCGAGCTTCCAGGGCTCCATGCGCGGCGAGACCGAACATGCCGTGCTCAGGATGTAACCGCCGCCCGGCGCACCGATGCGGATGCGCTCGCTGGCGTGGGCGATGACCTGCTCCGGAGTGGTGTAGGTGAGCATCTCGACGGCGTTCATATTGCCCTTGATAAAAACGCGGTCACCGATCTGGCGCTTGGCATCAGCCAGGTGGACGTTACCCAGCGGCGGTGGATCGAGCGTGTCGATTCCCTGAGTGCCGGTCTCGACCATCAGATCCAATCGGTCGCCGATGCTGCCACATGTGTGGGTGTAGACGACCACCCCTTCCGCTTTGACTGCCTCGGCCACCCGCCGTTCATACGGCAACACAAACTCGCGGTACATCTGCCGGTTGATGAACGGCCCACCGGCAAAGGCGGAGGAGATGAGCACGGCATCCACACCGCGCCGCGCCTGCGCAACCGCCCACGCGATCACCGCCTCGGTCAGGCGATCGAGCAGGGCATGCGCCTTGTCGGCATCTATCAAGAGGTTGACCAGAGCATTCTCATAGCCGAACAATTCCATAAAATGCGTGAACGGCGAGAAGACCTCGCCGTGGATCGAGACCTGGTGATGGGTGAGCTCCATCACCAGGTCGATGGTGCGCAGAAAATAATCAGGTATCTCGGTCAGCGGGCCGCGGTGCACTTTGCCAGCGATGTGGGGGATGTGATAGACACCCCACGTGTAGCCCACCAGGTCGTCCAGAACTTCGAGGTGATCCGGATCCAGGGTGGCGAAGTCGGCACGCGGCGGCTTGCTGCCGTCTGCCATCAGGTGATAAGGGTTGTCATCGGGTGGGAAGATGGTGACCTCCCCGTTGCGCCAGACGAGACGTTCCCCTTCCGCTGCCCTGGTCAGCGAGGCGACCTCGTCCAGCAGGTCAGGCGGGCGGCCGGGCAGGTTAATGAGGATGCCGTCGAAGCGATAACGGCGTTGGAGCATCACCAGCGCTTCGGCAAAACCCTCACTGGTGAACCAGATGCGGTGCGGCGGGATGCCCGTGTTCAGGAAATAGTGCCCCAAAGCCAACTGGCACATCACCGGCACGCGATCAGGGATCTCATGGCGCATTGCCAGTGCCATCCGGGTACGGGAATCCATGGACATCACTCCTTGAGGTGCTCTACGGTCCCCTCAGGTCTCAGGGGCAGGCGAAGCAACCAGCTTGCCCTTCAGGCGCTCCATGCTATTGCAAATCGGCGCGCCGGTCAATTTTCCACTTACCTTCGACCCAGGTGGTGAGCCACTCGATGGGTTCCTCGACCCGGGCAGGGGTAAAGGTATATCCCTTCCACCCCTCGAGCGTGAGGCTCACGAGCATGAAGCGGGGCTGTTCTCCCAGCGAAGACTGCAAAACATCGCGCGCCTCCACTTCCGGGTAGTATTGCAAGCTGGTCACGCGAAGGTCTGTTATCGTGCCGGGTGCTGCGCGCAGACCAAAATAGGAGAAGTTGCCGCGGTCATATTCCAATAATGCCTGCCCGGTGAGGAACGCACGCGGATTTACGCGGGGTGAAGATGTCCCGAGCATCTCGTAGAATCCCAGCACGAGCTTCTCTGGATAGGGGGTGTCGAGAATGTCGGGGGGCATCCCAAAGGCAAAGGTGACGCGTTGGGAGATAGGCGGGTTGAGCCGCATCGGGTCGGCGCGACTCATATAGCTGCCGCGCTCCTCATCCAGCTTATACACGAATTCCACAGCCAGCTGGCTGCGTTCCAGATACCGGTCGATGACTGTGACCTGTTTCGTGGCGGGATCAAAACGGACACCCCCATCGCCGCGGAAGGCACCAACCACCTGGTAGCGTGGCGGAACATCGCGCGGGGGTTCCCATTCCAATGAATTACGCACATGGCGGAAGATGGTGAGGTCGGTATTCAGGCCGCCAGATTGGCCATAGACCATAAGCTCCAAGGCTGGTTTATCGACCAGCTCGCTTTGAGAAACCACATCACGCAATTCGAGACGCACCCATTCTTCCCCCAGATAATCGCGGTGGGGTGGGATCAAGCGATAGGGAAACAGGACAGGTGGATTGCCCCGATCGTAGTCATACACCACCCCGGCATAGGGTCGGCGCCCGTCGCTCAGCTCGAAGCGGTAAAAGACCACCCATTCGAACTTGCCATCGCCATCGATGTCCACGGGATATACCTGCACATCCCGCGCATGATCTGGGTTGGCCAACAGGGCGTGGAAGTCCACCAGTTCATGTTTGCTGAGCTGCAACGCCAGCTCACGCAGAGGGACATCTATTTTGTACTTCGTGACCTGGATCACCAAAAGGGCCAATACCAGAAAACCGAACGTCAGAATGATGGAGCCCAACAACCAAGACCACAGCTGCTTGATGATCTGAGGATAGACAACGATCAGGGTGAGGCCGGCGATAAAGATGAGCACCAAGGCCATCCAGCCGGGTCTCTCTTCGATGTATCTGAGGAGGGTCTCTATCATGTCACCCCGCGTCGCCTCGGTTCAGCGCCGAGACACGAGCTGCCAAATTTAAGTTGCAAAGGCGCTTAGCATACCAATTGCTATAAGAATTTTACCATAACCAGAAAGGGGAGTCAATGGTCGCCGAGCGAGGTCGCTGAAGGGGAGCAGATGATACCCCAGGACTTTTCACTCCGATAATAGTGTTTCCTCGACTGGGTGAAGGAGCAGACCCAACCCCCGATCCGGGCGTGCCGACCATCCGGGATGAAGCGAAACCCCAGACGCCGAATGAGAGGGAGGGCGACTATACGCAGGCCGCTCAGT
>QEXY01000159.1 GCA_003130875.1 Ardenticatenia bacterium | reverse complement strand
CCGCCTCGATCGCGGCCATGATCCTCACCACCGAGGCGCTCATCACCGACATCCCTGAAAAGGAGAAACCGGCCGCGACCCCTCCGCCTGAGTATTGATCGTCACGGCCCAAACAAGCGCGGTGCGGGTGGCGTGGTATAAGCGAGCGGGGTCATTCGCACTGCGTCCGTTATCCGAGCTGCAACTGTGCGGGGGCGGATAACAGCTTTTGGAAAACGAAAGGCACGAAGGGCTGGATGTCGTGCCTTTCGTTTTCTTTGTGCGTTTCCTCTTCCCCATCTCTTCTGCGGTGATCCGGGCCGCACCCTGGCGTGCGCAGCACAGTGGGTTGTCCTTTTGCTCAGGGAGCGCCCCAGTCATTTGGAGTGTGCTCAGCGGCTCGAGGCAGTCGCTTGGCCCGCCAGGCGCTCAGAGGTGTCCAACCGGGCAGTCAAGAGCAGGCTGGGCAGCAGGGTGGCGATGGCGGTCGCGAACAACATCGGGCGGATGCCCATCATCTCGGCGAGCATGCCACTCACCCAGGGGCCGGCGAACATCCCGATGGAGTAGAGGGCCTGGTACAAGCCCATCGCCGTGGTGCGCTCGTGATCCGCCACGTAGCGGATGCTCATTCCCATCGTGACCGAGTAGCCGATGCCGAACCCGACGCCCAGCAATGCCTGGGCCAGGTATAACCAGGTCAACGTGGGCGTGTACGCAGCCAAAGCGGTTCCCAGGGCAGCGGCGATGCAGCTGGTGTACACCAACAGCCGGGCGTCGATCCGTCTCGCCAGCGAGGTCACCAGCACACTGCTGACGATCGTCATCGCCACGTTCAGGGTGACCAGCATGCTTTGCGCCACGTCGCCGGCGCCCATCCCCTTGGCCAGGATGGGCAGGAATCCGAAGGTGGTGCCAAAAGCGATGTAATGCACAATGATCGACAGGCTGGAGGGCACCAACACATCGCGGCGCGTCACCAGCCGGCCCAGACCGGCCAGGGAAGGAGGGCGTGGTGGGCGCGCTTCTTCATGCGTGGTCAGCGTCACCAACGCGGCCAACGCCGCGATGCCAGCGGCGAGATAGAAGGCCAAGGTGTATCCCCCCAGCTCGTTCAACCAGCCGTTTAAACTGGTGGCCAGCATCCGGCCAGCGAAGGCCACGAAATTGAGCATCGCCGTGGCGCGCACCGAGTCTTCAGGTGGGAAGAAGGAATTGAACAGCACCACCAAAGGCACCCACGTCCCGGCCGCCAGGCCGGTGATGGTACGAGCGATCAGGAGGCCGCCGGCGCTCTGGGCGCTTCCTAGCAGGAAGACACCTAACGCCAGCAATGCCAGGCAACCCGCTACAAAGGGTTTGCGGCGACCGCGCCAGTCCGCCGCAATACCAATGGGCAGCCGGATGATCCCCTGCCATAGGCCGTACATCGAGAGGATGGTGCCCACCATGGCGAGGTCATGGGTCTTGCTCTGGACGTAGTTGGGCAGGGTGGGCACATAGAGGTACAGTCCGATCCAATACAAAAAGCCGACGGCAGCGATCAAGGCAACGTTGAAACGGCGTGTCATCGTGGTACTCCTCTGGTGTGATGCTTGGCATTTTACTCGCATTGGCTGCGGACACAAAAGGATGCGCGCGTCTGAGAGGTGTTGCGTTCTTGGAATAGTCCAGAGACCAGGAGAATGTGCCGAACCACACGCGTGCGTCAAACGCACCTCTCCTGTTCCGCCCAGGTTTCCGTCATCCGCAAGTTGGTGTATAATTCCTCATCAATGGAAGTAATGGCCGAAATGGGGGCTGGTTAAAAGCGCTGCCGAAAGCATGGAGACGCGTCTGGAGTCTGGGAGGATTGGTGATCGCCGCGCTGGCGGTGCTGGCAGCGATCTGGGCCGGCCACCGTGCCCCTCCGCTAACGGGGCAGGAGTCCGTCGCGCTTCTCTTCGAGCCAGATGGACCTGCCAGCTGGCGCGAGCTGCTTCTCAGCGGCGCTGTGCTGCAAGGGCGCGCGCGCATCTGTTATCCGCATACGCGTGGCCTGGAGGGGTGGCAGGTCCAAGATGGACGTTTGGAGGTGCGCCTGTCGCCGGGTGTGTCACCGCTGTGGGTGGCGCGCGAGGCGATGCGGCCGGGTGTGATCAAGCTGGTGGAAGGAGGTACTGAATTTCTGCCCATCGGGAAGCGCGTCCAAACCGGCGCGATAGCTCAACCCGATTTGGGCATTTATGAGACCATACTGGAATCGCACCATTTTGTGATGGCCGAGGCATCTTTACACTCTGGCAGGCCGGTGATCGCGTTTCGGCTCACCCCGCAGGGGGATGCACGGCTGGCGGCACACACCTATGGCCAAACTGGCTATTATCTGTGCCTGGTGGTGGACGGCACCGTGGTGAACTGTCCGATTCTGCGCACTCCCCTGGTGGAGCGGCAGGGGCTGATTGAGTTGCGTGGCCACGTGACCCTGGCCCAAGCACGTACCTGGGCGGCCCTGCTGCGCAGCGGCCCTCTGCCGGTGACACTCCGGGCGGTGACGATGCCTTCTGGGGTCGCAGTTGGTCCCGATTCGTTGTGTACACTTGAGTGAGAGGACAGAGTAGAGAATGATCACTTTGCTGGCATTTGTAGTGGTTTTGGGCATCTTGATCTTTGTGCATGAGCTGGGCCATTTCATCCTGGCGAAGCGCTTTGGCATCCAAGTAGATGAGTTCGCCTTTGGCTATCCGCCCCGGCTGCTCAAGCTGTGGCAGGAGAAGGGGAAGATCGTGCTGAACGGCAAAACGTTGACGTTGGGGCGCCGTACCCAGGTGCCGCGCCAGGTCGAGGCGGGCAAGCGGGTGGTCTACACCAGCCGGCAAGGACCCGACGGCGAAGAAGTGGTCACCCAGCTGGAAGTGGTGCCGGATAATATGCCGGACGAGGAGGTGGTGCAAAAGTACGGTCGGCCGGCCTGCGTGGTGGAAGATATCCAACGCGGCACCGAGTACTCTCTCAACCTGATCCCCTTCGGGGGCTATGTGCGCATGCTGGGCGAGGAGGACCCCAGCGCGCCGCGGAGCTTTGCCAGCAAGAGCAAGCGGGTGCGTTTGGCGGTGCTGATAGCCGGAGCGGGGATGAACCTCGTGTTGGCCGTGGTGGTCTTCGCCGCCACGTTTATGCTGGGGGCGCCCGAGCCGGTGGCGATGGACAATGTGATGGTCTTGGGCGTCGCCAACGGATCTCCGGCACAGCAGGTAGGATTGCGCGTCGGGGACATCATCAAATCCATCGATGGCATTGCGGTGCATTCTCCTGAGGAGCTGGTGGCACTGACCCAGGAGCGCCTGGGCAGGGAGGTGCGCCTGGAGATTCGGCGCGGCGAGGAAACACTCCAGGTCACGCTGGTGCCGCGTCCCAATCCTCCTCCCGGCGAGGGGGCTATGGGGGTCAGCATTCAGGCGGCCATCTCCAAGGTGGACATCGTCTATTACCCTCCGCTGGAGGCGCTCTGGAAGGGGGTGCAGCAAGTGTTCAACACGGTGGCGTTGACCATCAGTGTGCCCTTGCTGATCATCCGCGGTCTTCTGCCCGCCGAAGCGGTGCGGCCGATCGGCCCGCTGGGCATCTACCAGCAAACCGCGTCGGCGGTGCAGGCGACGGTGGAGATGGGCTGGTGGTATCCGATCCTCAGCTTGCTCGGCCTGATCAGCACGGCACTGGCGATCACCAATCTGCTCCCTCTGCCGGCGCTGGACGGTGGACGCATCTTCTTCATCCTGATCGAAGCGGTGCGCGGCAAGCGGGTCGATCCCGCACGGGAGGGTTTTGTCCATTTCATCGGCTTGGCCTTGCTGGTGACCTTGATGCTGGTCATCAGCTACTTCGACATCATCCAGCCGGTCACTGCCATCGACTGGACGAGTTTGTTCTGACCTATGGCGTACTACTGTCGCAGATGTCATGCCGAGGTGGCAAAAGAGTGGGCGCTTTGCCCGGTGTGTGGACAGCCGCGGCCGGCGGGTGGGGGTGACATCCGCTGTGGGGTGTGTGGGCATCTCAATGTGGGCATCCATCGCGTGTGTGTTGCCTGCGGGGCAGACCTGCGGCCGCGTTGGTCGGCCTTCTTGATCCCCTTGCGACCCTACTTGAAGTGGGGGTTCATCACATTGCTCGTGGTGCTGGCCGGCGCGGGTCTCTTCCGCATGCGCAGTGAGCTGGAACGGGGCACGGCCGAGGTGGTGGCCTTCTTTATGCCCACTCCGACGCCCACCGTCACCCCGACCAGCACACCCACGCAGACGTCCACGCCCACGTGGACGCCGACGCCGACTTCCACCAGCACCCCGACAGCCACGCCGACGAACACTCCCACGGTGACGAACACGCCGCTGGTCGTCCTGCCGGCCACGGCCACGCCGACCACCACGCCCACAGCCACGCTGACCCCGACGCCGACCCCGACGCCGCGCTTCAAGGCGCCGGTGTTGCTCGGTCCGCCGGATCAACAGATCTTCAGCGGACGCAATCAATTCGTGGTGCTGGCCTGGGAGCCGGCGGGCGAGCTGCGTGCCGACGAATGGTATGCTGTGCGGTTGTCGTGGTCCGAGAACGGCGTCTTCGCCCAACGCGGCGGCAACAACGTGAAGGAGACCGCCTGGCTGGTGCCGGCCGACCTGTTCTACCTCAAGGCGGATCAGGAGACCGGCCGCGCCTATGAGTGGTATGTCTATGTGGAACGGGTGATCGAAGGCCCTAACGGAGAAAGGGTGGGCGAACCGCTCAGCCCGCCCAGCGAGAAACGTGTCTTCTATTGGCAGTGAGGTTTTTGGAATTGAGGAAGGTATGAAGTACGAAGAAGTTTTACGGCATATCAGCAGCGGAGAGAGGCTGCGCGTGCGCTATCTGTATGCGCTCTCGGACATAACCCCGGAGCAACTCAGCCTGTTCCGTGCGTCGTGGTCCACCATCGCAGCCGAGCGTCGTCGGTTGATCATTCGAGAACTGGCGGAGATCACCGAACAGAGCTTCGAGGTCAACTTCGATCCGATATTTTTCCTGGCTTTGGAAGACGAAGACTGTCAGGTGCGCGCTGCTGCTATCGAGGGTCTCTGGGAGAACGAAAGTCGCGCCCTGATCGCGCCGCTCATCCGGATGATGCAATCGGATGAAGCGGAGATTGTGCGCGCAGCGGCCGCGGCAGCGCTGGGACGTTTTGTGCTCCTGGCGGAGCTGGAAAAGCTGGACAGCGCCACGGGTGCCCGGATCGAAGAAGCTTTGCGCGCGACCATCGCCAATCCGTCTGAGACGGTCGAGGTGCGGCGTCGTGCTGTCGAGTCGATCGGCTATTCGAGTAAGGCAGGGGTGCGCAAGATCATCCGCGAGGCGTATGAGAGTGAAGACGAGAAGATGCAAAGCAGCGCCCTCTTCGCGATGGGGCGCAGTGCCGACCCCTATTGGCGCCATGTTTTGTTGAACGAGCTGGAGAGCCGTAATCCCGAATTGCGCTATGAGGCCGCCCGCGCCTGCGGCGAGCTGGAACTCGCCAGTGCAGTCCCTCGCCTGGCCGAGTTAGCGCTCCACGACCCCGACCGAGAGGTGCAGCAAGTGGCGGTGTGGGCGTTGGGCAACATCGGCGGCAAGGAAGCGCGCCGCATCCTGGAACAGTGCTATGAGAGCGATGATGAGGTGTTGCGCGACGCGGCAGCGGATGCCCTCGATGAGATGGACGTATGGGATGGCATCATGTTTTCTATCCCGCTCGAAGACCTGAACGAGGAAGACGAGGAAGAAGAGGAATAGCGGAGAGGCGATCCGTGCAACGCTATCCTTCAGGGAACGACGCGTTGCGTGGCCAACAGACACAGACAGCCCAACACCGCAATGTTCATCCACAGTAAAAAGGCCAGGAGCAGCATATATTGGCGCGTCGAAAGGCCCTCCATCACCGGCGAGGTTTCCAGAGGTGTCTCCACCGGGCTGACCGGCGCGACGAACTCCTCGGAAACAGCTACCGGAGAGGAGAGACTCTCCACCTCATAGCGCGGTCGCAAATTGCGCAGCCAGGGGGGTCGATTTTGCGGCTCATCTCTCACGGCGTCTCACCTCTCAACGAAGGTGCACCTGATCCCTGAACAATTGGCGCTTTCAGCATAACATAAAATTGACAGATGTCAAGCTGTGTTGGGGCATGCTCCCATCCGATCAGGTCGATGCGCTGCGGTTTCCCCTGACTGGTGACACAGAGGAACGAGAAACTCTCTAGGAGCTGGCAAAATGGATCCACGAATAATGGACTGGGCGATGCGCTTGGACGCCCTGGCCCAGAATGGACTGATCTTCGCCATCAATCCCTATGACGCAGAGCGCTATCATGCGATTCAAAGGATCGCGCACGAGATGTTGGCCGCGGCGGCCCACATCCGTGTGGAGGAGGTAGCGAACCTGCTGCGCTATGAGCCCGGTTACGTCACCCCCAAGATCGACGTGCGCGGCGTCGTATTTCGCGATGACGCGATGCTGTTTGTGCGTGAACGCGCCGACCACAACCGCTGGACGCTGCCCGGCGGTTGGGCCGATGTCGGTGACACGCCCAGCCAGAGCGTCGAACGCGAGATCCTGGAGGAATCCGGCTACCGCACCCGCGCGGTGAAGGTGCTAGCCATCTACGACCGCCGCAAACACGGTCACGAACCTCCCAGCCCGTTCCACATTTACAAGATTTTCTTCCGTTGTGAGCTGCTCGGAGGAGAGGCGGCAGAGGGCATCGAGACCAGTGAGGTGGCTTTCTTCCGCGAGGATGAAGTCCCCACTGATCTCTCGCTCGGCCGCGTCACGCCGGCGCAGGTGGCACGCATGTTCGAACATTATCGCCATCCGGAATTGCCGACCGACTTCGATTGAGGGGCAAGGCAAAGATTGTCGGATTTCTCGAAGAAGGGTATCATAGGGATACTTCACACAAAGCATACACTCAGAAACAACGCAGAGAAAGGGGATACACCTGTGGAAGACTTGAGAACCGTCGAAGGCATTCTGGACTTTGCCATCCGCGGCGAGGAAGAGTCAATCGAATTTTACACCGACCTGGCCAAGAAGACCGCCCGCCCTGGGATGGAACAGATCTTCCTCCAATTTGCCGATGAGGAACGGGGGCACAAAGCCAAGCTGTTGGCCGTCAAAGCCGGCAAGCAATTGCAGCCGGCGGCGCCCAAGATCGCCGATTTGCGCATCTCCGATTTCGTGGTCGATGTCACCCCTGGCTCTGATCTGGATTATCAAGGCGCGCTCATCGTGGCGATGAAAAAGGAAAAAGCGGCTTTTGCCCTGTACACGCAGCTGGCCGAGCTCTCGCCGGAGCCGAGCTTGCGCGACCTCTTGCTCGCCCTCGCTCAAGAGGAGGCCAAGCACAAGCTGCGCTTCGAGATCGAGTACGACCAGGTGGTGCTGAAGGACAATTGATCCCGCCACGCGATGGGCCGCGTTTGCTCGGTGTTGCACGGAATTGCTTGGAGGGAGGTGTGTGCCGATGGGATTGTTGAAGGAACAGGATAAGAATGTGCTGCGCCAGGCATTTCAGGCGCTGCAGCAGCCGGTCAAGCTGGTCGTTTTCACCCAGCCGATGGAGTGCATGTACTGTCGCGAAACGCGCGAGGTCGCCGAGGAGGTGGCCGACCTCTCGGACAAGATCTCGCTGGAGGTATTCGATTTCACCCAAGATCGCGAGGCGGTTGACCGTTATACGATTCGGCGCATTCCCGCCATCGTGGTGATGCGCGGCGGGGATCAGCCCAAGGACTTCGGCATCCGCTTCTACGGCATTCCGGCCGGCTATGAGTTCACTCCCTTTATCGAGGACATCCTCATGGTATCGCGCGGCGACTCCGGCCTGAGCGAGGCGAGTCGGGCGCTGCTGGCACAGTTGACCAAACCTTTGCACATCCAGGTGTTCGTGGCACCCACATGTCCGTATTGTCCCCAGGCGGTGCGCCTCGCCCATCAGATGGCTTTGCAGAGCGACATGGTGCAGGCGGATATGATCGAGATCACCGAGTTCCCCCACCTTGCGCTCTTCTATCAGGTGCAGGGCGTGCCGCGCACGGTGATCAACGATCGGATCAAGATCGACGGGGCTATCCCCGAAGCCGCTATGATGGAATGGATCAAGGAAGCGATGCGCGGGTGACGAACGGGCAGCGGGGCGTGAGGCAGGCGCCATTTCCGGGGTGGGGTGCTTCATCCCAGCGAGCGACGCGCACCCACCCCGTGCCGCTGCAGGACAGAACCCGCGGCTGATGACACCGGGCCACTGAGTCCGGTGGCAGATAAAGAGCCCGCCAAGCGCCGACATACGGCGCTGCAGGTGGATGGCAACGTCACCACCCCGTCAGAAGGCAGGGCAACCCCTATTGGGGGCTGCCCCGCCACTTTTCAGACCGCGGATTTCAATAGACGACGCGCTGCTGTTTCAGCACGCTCACGAGCGTCTCCAAAACGGCGACCAGGATCGCGGCGATGAGGTCAATGACCACAATGAGCGTCATCGCATAGATCAGGAAGTGGACGGCTTCGCGCAGCCAGGCGCGCGCGTTGTCGCTCAACTCGGGCGTCCAGCCGGAGAGCAAGAGCGCGAGCGTGACGAGCGCTATGAAGATCAAGAGCGGCCGCCAGGGCTTCCGATCCGCCGGGCTGGGCAGCATGCGGTTGGCGATGGCGAAGAGCAAGTAGACCCATAACCAGAAGTCCGGCAGCCGGGCCGATGTGCCCAGCGCGAGCCAGAAAGCGTGCCAGTTGCCCCGGATTGCCAGGTCGCCCAACGCGTCCAGGTGCAGGTGGGTGCCGATGGCCGCAGCCGCCAGGCTGCCCGTCACCAGCGGCGCCAGCCCGATCAGGCTGCTGCGCAGAGGGTCGGCATGGCCCACCTGTACCGAACCCAGCCAGAGAACCCCTTTCTGCCAGCGTGGCCAGATCTCCAGACGGCCGGTGCGCACACCCAACAACTTGGCGACGAGCCAGTGACTCAGCTCATGCACTAGGACGCCCGGCAGGAACAACACGAAAAATATCCACTGAGCCATCGTGCGGTGGCCCGTGAGCAGATAGGCCAGGCCCTGCACATGGGCTTCGAGCCAGCGACGCAACAACAGCATCGCCACAAAGATGGCAGCGAGCCAGAGGACGGAAACCCAGATTTCCAAGGTTCTCGAAGGTGCGCGAATCGCCCTCGGGAGGACACGAGACCTTTCTAGACCAAGGTCGCCTTGACAATTGCCGCGAAGCTGTCGGCCTTGAGGCTTGCTCCACCGACCAGGGCGCCATCGATCTCGGGCTGGCGCGCGAAATCGGCCATGTTGTCGGGCTTGACGCTTCCGCCGTATTGCACGCGGATCGCCTGCGCCGTCTCTTCGTCGTAGAGCTCGGCCAGCACACCGCGAATGCTGACACCGATGATGCGGTTGACATCGGCGGGTTCCGCCGGGATGCCAGTGCCGATCGCCCAGACCGGCTCATAGGCGATGATCACGCGCGCGGCTTCTTGGCGGCTGAGCCCCTGAAAAGCCGCCCGCACCTGTCCCCCGACCACGGCGGACGTTTGCCCGGCGCGATTTTGTTCCAGATTCTCGCCCACGCAGACGATGGGGATCAGGCCATGCGCTAATGCGGCTTTGGTCTTCTTGTTGACGCCCTCATCGGTCTCGCCGAAGTACTGGCGACGCTCCGAATGCCCCAGGATGACATATTGGCACAATTCGGCCACCATCAGTGGCGAGATCTCGCCGGTGAAGGCGCCTTGTTCCTCGAAGTGCATGTTCTGAGCACCCAGTTGGATCCACGAACCGCCCAATGTATCGCGCACAGCAGATAAGGCGGTGAAGGGCGGACAGAGCACGACCTCGATGCCCTGTACATCGAGCAGTGCGCGGCGCACATCGCGCGTGAGGTCGACCGCTTCGCGGATGGTTTTGTGCATCTTCCAATTGGCAGCTACGATGGGAGTTCGCATAGCCGTTTGCTCCTCAGGATGCAGATGGACTTTCGATGTGGGGATGCCACCATCGATGTGTGGATGCTACCATGCACAGCGGAATAGCGCAATGTGAAGGTCTCTTTTGACAAGCCTATATGGTTATGTTACCATCTATCCAGCTGGGCGCGTTCCAGGCGGGCATAGACGCAATAATGGAAATCCTTTCTGATCCATCCCCTGACTCATTCTGGTGACATCTATTAACGTAAGCGCTATGCAAGCAGTTCAAGCTGAAGACGAAAGGGAGAGGCTGCTATGATCGAGATCAAACATCCAGTACCGAGCGACATCGAAATTGCCCAAGCGGCTATCCTGCGGCCCATCAAGGAGGTGGCAGAGTCGATCGGCCTGAGCGAGGACGACCTGGATTACTATGGCAAGTACAAGGCCAAGATCCACCTGGACGTGCTCGAGAAGTTCAAGGATCGTCCCCAAGGAAAGTATATTGACGTGACCGCCATCACCCCGACGCCGCTGGGTGAGGGCAAGACGACCACCACAGTGGGGCTGAGTCAGGCATTGGGCGCCCATCTGGGCAAGAGCGTCATCACGTGCATCCGCCAACCCTCGCAGGGTCCTACCTTCGGCATCAAGGGCGGCGCTGCCGGTGGTGGTTACAGCCAGATTGTGCCAATGGAGGATTTCAACCTGCACCTGACCGGTGACATCCACGCAGTGGCCGCGGCGAACAATTTGTTGGCAGCGGCCATCGACGCCCGGATGTTGCACGAGCGCAACCTGGGCGAACGCTTCAAAGAGGTCACAGGCCTCGATCCGCTGCGCATCAACCCTTACACGATTACGTGGAACCGGGTAGTGGACATCAACGACAGTGCGCTGCGCAAGATTGTGATCGGCCTGGGCACTCGCAACGATGGTGTGCCGCGCGAAGCGGGTTTCGACATCGCCGTCGCCAGTGAAGTGATGGCGATCCTGGCACTCACCACGGGCTTACGCGATCTGCGTCAGCGGCTGGGGCGCATCGTGGTTGCTCAGAATGTGGCCGGCGAACCGGTGACGGCAGAGCAACTGGGTGTCGCAGGCGCCATGACGGTCCTTTTGAAGGACGCCATCATGCCCAACCTGATGCAGACGCTGGAAGGCACGCCGGCCATGGTGCACGCGGGGCCTTTTGCCAACATCGCACACGGCAACAGCAGTATCATCGCCGACCAGATCGCCGTCCGGCTGGCCGATTATGTGGTGACCGAGTCCGGATTCGGCGCCGATATCGGCATGGAGAAGTTCTTCAACATCAAGTGTCGCTATTCAGGGCTGATCCCCAATGCGGTGGTGCTGGTGGCGACGGTCCGCGCTCTGAAGATGCATGGCGGCGGTCCAAGGGTCATCCCTGGGCGGCCGCTCGATCCCGCTTACACCGAGGAGAACCTGCCCCTGTTGGAAAAAGGGTGTGCCAACCTGGTGAAGAACATCGAGATCGTGAAGCTGTTCGGCATTCCGGTGGTGGTGGCGATCAACCGCTTCAAGTACGACACGGACGCCGAGCTCCAGCTGGTCAAGCGCATCGCTGAGGAGGCAGGGGCTTACGCAGCGGTGCCGTCCGACCACTGGGCGAACGGTGGCGCCGGTGCTGTGGAGCTGGCCGAGGCGGTCATCTCGGCATGCGATCAACCGAGCCATTTCGACTTCCTCTACCCGTTGGACTGGCCGATCAAGAAGAAGATCGAGACCATCGCCACCAAAGTGTACGGTGCGGATGGGGTGGATTACACGCCGCTGGCCAATCAGCAGATTGAGGCATACGAAAAGGCGGGCTTTGGCAACTTGCCCATCTGCATGGCCAAGACGCACCTGAGCCTCAGCCATGACCCGAACCTGAAGGGCGTGCCAACCGGTTTTACCCTGCCGGTGCGCGAGGTGCGGGCCAGTGTCGGGGCTGGCTTCATCTATCCCCTGTGCGGTGAGATGCGCACGATGCCCGGCCTGCCTTCGCGTCCCGCGTTTATGCAGGTGGACTTGACCGAGGATGGCCGTGTGGTGGGCCTGTTCTAAGCGAATCGGATGTAACGGCCCAGTATAAGGAAGAGACCCGCCGCCGGGACAGGAACTTTGCGGGGTGGGTCTTGGGCCTCGACATAGCGGGGATAAGGGAGGGGGTGCGAGGCGCAGGACGCCGCACCCCCTTTGATCACAGCAGAAGGTTTTGGGAGTCTCTTATGTGGGAAGGCAAGGCGCCGGGCAAGGTGATCCTCTTCGGCGAGCACGCCGTGGTGTACGGACGTCCTGCCATCGCAGTGCCGGTGAACGGGGTGGAGGCACGCGTCACGGTGCGGCCGGGCAGGCGGGGCAGCGGCATATGGCTCGAATGTTGCAACCTGCCCGCCGTCGGTCAGGGCAATGGAGGTTATCACTATCCCTTCCGGGAAGCTCCGGCCGGCGACCCGTTGCGCGTGGCGGTTCTCCTGGGGCTGACGTATGTGGGCATCGCGCCCTCCCAGGAACCCGACCTGGTGCTCACCATCTCTTCGACCATTCCCATCGCGCGCGGTCTGGGCAGCGGCGCCGCCGTGACGACTGCGCTCCTGCGCGCGCTGGCCACCTATTTCAACCGTCCTCTTTCGGCAGAAGAGACTTCCCAGCTGGTATATGAGGTAGAAAAGCTTTTTCACGGAACCCCCAGCGGCATCGACAACACCGTGATCGCCTATCAGCAGCCCGTCTACTTTGTGCGGGGTGAACCGGTGGAACTGTTGCAGGTGGGTGCGCCATTCCACCTGGTGATCGCCGATACTGGCGTGACCAGTGCGACGCGTCAAGTGGTGGGAGAAGTGCGTCAGCGCTGGCAGGTTGAGCGCACCCGCTATGAAGGGTTGTTTGATGCCATTGCCGTGGTCGTCCGCGCGGCCAGGGCGGCGATCCTGAACGGGGAGTGGCGTGCCCTTGGCCCGCTTATGAATGAGAATCAAGCGCTGCTGGAGGAGCTGGACGTATCATCTCCGGAGCTAGACCGACTGTTGACGGCGGCACGGTCGGCGGGCGCTTTGGGCGCCAAGCTCTCCGGCGCCGGACGGGGTGGCTTTATGATCGCCCTGGTGGAGGAACACAATATCGCGCCGGTGACCGAGGCGTTGCAACGGGCAGGTGCAGCCCAGGTGTTGTCCACCTATGTGACAAGCCCGGCCGAGACTTGATCTCCGGCTGGAAGAACCTTCGGGGTTAGTTTTCGGAACTGCCGGGAGATCAGATGGATCAACCGTGCAGCGGGGGCAGAAGAAAGCTTGCGCGTAAATCGCCTTTGATGGGCGCATCGCCGACATCGTCCGCAGGAATGTCACCGTCTCATCTGCGCAGGAAGAGGTCAGCCACCACCTTTTGAAGGTGATTTCAGTCGGCCTGTTCGTTACCCCGTTTCTCTCCTCCCTTAAGGAGGACTGGAACACACCCGTGGCTGAGGAATTATTCTCTCAGGATTTGTTGTATCTGTTGGGCTGCGCGGGGAATAACATGAAACACGATGCCCGGTTTGGCTTCCTTTTCCAGCACGACGGCCAGGGCGACCTCGTGGTTGACCGGAAGTACGACGATGCTGCCCCGCGGGCCTTCGATCAGCAAGCGCTCGGCCATACCGTCGCTCAATCCGAGCCGTGTCAGCGTGCGTTCGGCCAGCGAGACCATAATGGATGCCATCGCCGCCACCTGCGAACTGTGGGCCATTCCCTCTTCCAGGAATGCGCTATCTTCGGGTGGATACGAAGCCACCACCAGGCCTTCAATGCTGACCACCACGGCTGCGCGCGCTCCGTCCAGCGCGTGACACAGCTGCGCCAAGACACGCTGCAGCTGGTCAACGCGGTATTCCAGGGGCATGGCCTAGTTCATCTCCTGACCGCCGGTGACACTGATCGCTAAGCCCGTCATGTAACTCGCCGCATCCGATGCCAGATATACCAGGATGTTGCATACATCATCATAGGTGCAGCTGCGGCCCAGCGGCACCTGCTCGAGATATTTGCGCCGCACTTCTTCCTCGCTGATGCCCCACTTCTTGGCGTACTGGCTGTAGAGCGACCCGACCCACAGAGGCGAATCCAACAGGTTGCCGGGGCAAATGGCATTCACCCGCACCCCATACTCGGCCATTTCCAGAGCCAGGCTCTGTGTCAAGCCGATACCGCCGAATTTAGAGGCGGCATAAGCGGAATTCTTGTAGCTGCCCCTCTTGCCCGATTTGGAGTTGATTTGAATGATGGTGCCACTGCGCTGCTGTTTCATCACCCGGCATGCGTGTTTGGCGCACAGGAAGTAGCCGATGAGGTTCACCCGGATCACGGCTTCCCACTTGTCGGCAGGGAACTGGTCGGTCTCGCCGGAGATCAGGATGCCGGCGTTGGCGACGAAGATGTCCAGGCGGCCGAACTCCTGAACCGTGCGATCCACCAGGGCGGCCACCTCATCTTCTTTTGTGACATCGACACGCATGGCAATAGCCCGCCGGTTGGTACGGCCCTCTTGCTGGTAATATGCGTTGAGCTCAGCCGCCGTGCGTGTGGCGGTCTCCGCGTTGATGTCGGCCACCACGACATCACATCCTTCCTGCGCCAGACGCTGACAAATCGCCTGGCCCAGCCCCTGACCACCTCCGGTCACTACCGCTACACGATCCTCAAGTGAGATGTGCATACGACTTGATCCTCCCAGTCCGTCTTTAACCTTATTTGAGGGACGAGGTTGCTTCCTATTTTCAAAATGTTCAGAAGTTTTTCTCAGCAGAGTTCCACGATAGCTTCACCGGTGCGCCGCACCCGACGAACAGCGACGCCTCTACGCTGAAGGCCACCGGTCGGCTTCGTTGTGTCCTTACACATTCTACATAACTCTCGCATGGGTGACAAGCTGTTCGGGCTCTGTGGCATGCATCGCCGTGCCGAAACCTCTCCGGCGTGACGGTCTGCGCAGTCGGCGGGTCTGCGCCAGGTCTCAGAGGACGTGCTGTTCCAGTCGCTCGGCGATGGCACGGATGCGCTCCCAGGAATTGTGCCCCATCACCATATCCACCACTGAGAGGACAATGGGGTGCCGTCCTACCACTTCAAGCAAATGATCCAGATATTCATGCATGATGCGCTCTTCAGTGCGTTCTTCCAGAAGGGGCGAGGGAATGCCGCCCCAGATCATCGGTCTGCCCTGCCAAGCGTTCCACGCCTCATCGAAGGTGCAGCTGCTCAGCGGGGCGGGCGAGAACGATTCGCACACGTCCAGGCCGGACTCTTTGAGCAGCGGCAGCAATGGCTTCACATCCCCGTCGGTGTGGCTACCTACTTTCTTGCCCTGCTGGTGCAACACGTCGCAGTATCGCTGGTAAGCGGGCAGGCAATATTTTCTGAACAAGGCTGGGTTGGTCATCAGGCCGTGCAAATTGTCGGGGAATTCCACGTAAAGAGCAGGCAGATCGGCCAGGTGCTGTAAAATGCCCATCAGCTGTTCATCCAGCAACTGGAGCAGGCGCTCGACCGGAGCGGGGTTGTCGTGCAGGGCGTAGAAGAGGGGAACTTCGCCCAGATACTCGAGCAACACTTGCTGAAACGGGATGCGCGGCAGCAGCGGGATGACAAACCCCTGGCCCTCCAGGCGGCGCTCTTCCTGCAGGATAACCTCATACATAGGCACATATTCGGCGTGTTCCCAGATGTATTCGACAACGCGGTAATCGTCCTCGTCCTTGATGAAGTGTTCCTCCAGGTAGGGTTCGGTGCCGCTTTGCACGCCGAGTTGCGAGAGGCTATGACGGGTCTGCAGCGTTCCCACCGGCGTCCGATAACAGGTGATCGTTTCACCCGCTTGATCGGCCTTCACCCAGTCATGGCTGCCGCTGATCAACTCAACCAGCGGCTCGTAGGCGTGGAAAATCTCGACACCGTTGAACGTGACCGTCATTTCGACGTGGTGGAGTCGCCAGCGGAAGGGCACCATGAAACGTTGCCGCCCGACACCGAGGGCATGGTGAATTTCTTCCAACGACATATTGTGAAATGCGGCAGGCATCGTGCCGGAACGCTGATGGCAGGCGTACCATACATCCAGGCGACATACAAAGGGGAGGCGGTCAGGTGTCTGGCCGTTCAATGCGCTACGCACACGTTCGGTGATCGTGGTTGCCATGATGTTACTCTGCCCCTTTCAACAGTTGAAACTGATCGGTGTTGTGTTCTCCCTATGTGGTTAGAAAGAATCGGCCCGCTTTGAAGTTCGGTTTGACAGATGGGTCACTTTGTATTAAAATAGAAAGTGTCCTAGAAGGCAAAGCATCCCGGGAAGTGGCGCAGCTCGGTCAGCGCGCACGGTTCGGGACCGTGAGGTCGCCAGTTCAAATCTGGCCTTCCCGACAGGACGGGGCGTAGCGCAGCTTGGTAGCGTGCTTGAATGGGGTTCAAGAGGTCCGCGGTTCAAATCCGCGCGCCCCGACTGAAAAAATATTCCGCCCAGAGCATCCCTCTGGGCGGTTCTTTATTAATTAAAACACAAATCAGGGCTATAGGAGACGATCCTCTTCTGCAGTGGATGCGGGGCGTGGCTGACGTTCGAGAATAGTTTTGCACCGGATGCATAAGGTCGCTTCCGGCAGCGCTTCCAGACGTGCCGGGTCGATCGGCTCTCCACAGCGCTCACAGATGCCGTAGCGCCCCTCCTGCGCGTGGCGGAGTGCGTAATCGATTGCCTCCAAGCGGTGTTCCATCGTGCTGATGAGCGCGATGATCTTTTCCCGTTCGACCAAATCTGGATCGCCTTCATCCGCGTCCGGATCCACCTCTGTCTTAAGAGTGGCACGCAACCGCTCGATTTCCGCCAGAAGATGTTCCTTTTCCTGTTGAAGCTTTTCAATATTTGCCGACTTTTTCACTGCGACCATGAGCATACCCTTCCCCTTCGAAGCCCGCGACGCAGAATTTGGATTAACACGCATCGGCCTCAACGCCTCCGGTTCCATCGGAACAGCATCACCCAAAGGCGACCATCTCTTCTCCGCGGAGCTTGTGGTTGGAATGCCTAATTATATACCACATATTTTACAGAATGTCAATCCGTCAGCGCGTTGGGGCATGGCTTTTCACTCCTAATAATAGTTTCTCCGATGGGTGAAGGAACAGACCCAACCCCCGATCCGGGCGTGCCGACCATCCGGGATGAAGCGAAACCCCAGACGCCGAATGAGAGGGAGGGCGACTATACGCAGGCCGCTCAGT
>QEXY01000158.1 GCA_003130875.1 Ardenticatenia bacterium | reverse complement strand
GGGCCGATCACGCTCGAGGCGCTCACGTTCGGCGCGCTCAATGGCCTGGCACTGACTGGCATCTACGCCGCCTTTGTCGTGCTCAATTATGCGGTGGCGGTGCGGGCGCTGGTGGGATTGATCCCGCGCGCCTTCTTCCCGGTGGCCGTGGTGACCTCGATCGCACTGACCTTTGTGCCAGTCACGCTGCGCCATTGGCAGCAGATTCGCGACGCGCAGGCGATCCGGGGGCATCGCATCCGTGGCCTGCGCGATTGGCTGCCGCTCTTCCTGCCGCTGCTGATCGGTGGTTTGGAGCATGCCTTCCAACTGGCCGAGGCGATGACGGCGCGCGGATTCGCCAGTGCACCGGAAACAGTCGGCACACGGCGTGCCCGCATGGTGATTGCGGCCGGGTTGCCCACCCTGCTTGCCGGATGGCTGCTCTGGCTGGTGTGGCAGCAGCGCACGGTCGGCATCCCATTGATGGCGCTGGGAGGCAGTATGGTGGTGGCAAGCCTGTGGTGGCTGGGGCGACAGGTGCCGCGCACCACCTATCGTCCGTTGCGCTGGCAGCTCCGCGACACCGCCCTCGTCGTGGCGAGCGGCATCGCAGCAGCCGCCTTCCTGGTGGCGTGGCCCGGCTGGGATCGTAGCTCGATCTTCTTCTATCCCTACCCCACGCTGACTGCGCCAGGGCTCAGCGGATGGATCGCGCTGGCACTGGGTGGGCTGCTGGCGCCGGTTCTGCTCATCCCATCCGCGCGGCATACCTCTCTCTTCCATCGTGCGCGCGTCAGCCCCGACATGCTCAAACGAGATGCACCCATGCCGGAAAAGTGGATGGTGGCGAGTGCCCCGTCTGATGTCGCGCCCACAGTCATGTCCTGCGCAGATGCAACGCGCCCACCTGTCCCCACAGGAGAACCGCGATGATCATCTTCCGCGATGTCAGCTACACCTACCCCGGCGCGACGCGACCCGTCTTGCGCCATGTGAACTTCCACCTGCCGGAAGCGACTTTCGCCCTGGTGGTGGGGCGCTCCGGCGCCGGCAAGTCCACCCTGTTGCGCTGCGTCAACGGATTGGTGCCCCATTTCAGCGGCGGCACGTTCGCCGGCCGCCTGGCCGTTGCCGGCCTCGATCCATTGTACGCCACGCCGCGCGTGATGAGCCGTTGGGTCGGCTTTGTCTTTCAGAACCCAGAGGCGCAGTTTGTGCTGGACCGGGTGGAGGATGAGATCGCCTTTGCACTGGAAAATGCCGCCATGCCGCGCCAGGAGATGCGCGTGCGCGTCGAGGAGGTGCTGGACTTGCTCGACCTGGCGGCGCTGCGCGAGCGCAAGCTGGAGACGCTCTCGGGCGGTGAGCGACAACGCGTGGCCATCGCCGCGGCGCTGGCATTTCGACCGCGCGTGCTGGTGCTCGACGAGCCGACCTCGCAGCTCGACCCCCAATCGGCTGAGGACGTACTCAATGCGCTGGTGCGCCTCAACCACGACCTGGGGCTGACGGTGCTTCTAGCGGAACACCGGCTCGAGCGTGTGTTGCAATATGCCGATCGCGTGATCGCGCTGCCCGACGCATCCGACGGGGCAGAGGGTGTGTTATGCGGCGCGACGCGGGAGGTGCTGCCTCAGCTGGGATTGCTCCCGCCCCTGGTCGCCCTGGCGAAACAGCTGGACTGGCAACCGCTACCCTTGACGATAAAGGAAGGGTTGCACTTCAGCCGCCCGTTGGCGGAACGTCTTCCGCCTGTGCCACCGGCTATCGCATTGCCACGCCATAACCGCGTTGGACTGGCATTGCAGCGCGTTGGGGTGCGCTATGAGCAACAGCCGATACTGCGCGATGTCAGCCTGGAGGTGCGACGCGGCGAGATCCTGGTGCTGATGGGGCGCAACGGGTCGGGCAAGACCACCCTGCTCAAGACACTGGTAGGCCTGGTGCGCCCCGAATCCGGACGGATATGGGTGGACGGGCGCGAGGTGACCGGCGAGGACGTCACCGCCATCTGCCAGCGGGTGGGTTATCTGCCCCAAGAGGCGGACGCGCTGCTGTTCGCCGATACGGTGCGCCAAGAGTTGGCGGTCACGCTGCGCAATCACGGTTTGCCGGAGCAGGACGAGGTGATCGACCCCCTGCTTGCCCAGCTGGGGTTGAGTGCGCACGCCGGACGTTATCCGCGTGACCTGAGCGTGGGCGAGCGTCAGCGGGTAGCACTGGGCGCTATTACAGTGACGCGGCCGGTCGCCTTGTTGCTCGATGAGCCGACGCGCGGGCTGGATTATGCCGCCAAGGAGGCGCTGAGCGCTTTGCTGCGCGGTTGGCGCGATGCCGGCATGGCCATCCTGGTGGTGACGCACGATGTCGAATTTGCTGCGCGCACGGCAGATCGGGTGGCGCTGCTCAGCCAGGGTGAGCTGATTGCCGAGGGCGTGCCCGCCGAGGTGCTGAGTGCGTCGCCGTTGTTCGCCCCGCAGATAGCCCGTCTCTTCCCAGGCCGCGGCTGGCTGACCGTGGAGGATAGCTTGCGCGGCCTGAGGGTGGCAACCCAGCCATAGCTCTGCTCTTTTCACCATGGAGAATGCAGAGTTCACAGAGAAAACCTCTTGGACGCCCTTGCGCATCCAGGAATAGTTTTTCTCCAACACTTGACAGCACTACCACCCCATGATACGATTTCATATAGTTGCGGCATGGCCGGCGCAGCATGCCGCACGTTTTTATCTTGGTCTTCGCCTGTCACGTCTGGAGGAACTGAGCACCTATGAGCGAGAAAATCCTGGTCTGCACCGCCTGGCCCTATGCCAACGGCGACCCGCACATCGGCCACCTGGCCGGCTCCTATATCCCGCCGGACATCTTCGCGCGCTACCATCGGCTGGTGGGCAACCAGGTGTTGATGGTCTCCGGCTCGGATACCCACGGCACGCCCATCACTGTGCGCGCCGATGCCGAGGGAGTCTCCCCACGCGAGGTTTTCGAGCGCTTCCATTTGCGCTTCCTGGAGACCTGGCAGAAGATTGGCATCAGTTATGACCTTTTCACCCACACCGACACCGAGAACCACCATCGTGTCTCGCAGGACATCTTCCTGGCATGCCTGCGCAACGGTTACCTGTACAAGGAAGTGCAGAACCAGCTCTACTCCGAAAGCGAGGGGCGTTTCCTGCCCGACCGTTATGTCGAAGGCACATGTCCACATTGTGGCTACAGCGGTGCCCGCGGCGACCAATGCGACAATTGCGGCAAGCTGCTCGATGCCACCGAGCTGATCAATCCGCGCAGCCGCATTGACGGCTCCACACCGGTGGTGCGTCAGACCGAGCACTTCTTCTTCGACCTGCCCAAGCTGAAGGATCGCCTGTGGGCGTACCTTAACGAGGGTAAAGAGCACTGGCGTCCCAATGTGATCAACTTTTCGCGCAGCTATCTGAAGGAAGGCTTGCGTGGGCGCCCCATCACGCGCGACATCGAATGGGGCATTCCGGTGCCGGTGCCGGGGTATGAGCACAAGCGCATCTACGTCTGGTTTGAGGCGGTCATCGGCTATCTGAGCGCCAGCATCGAGTGGGCGCACAACATTGGCCAGCCGGAGAAGTGGAAAGAATGGTGGTATGACCCCGCAGCCAAGACGTACTACTTCATGGGCAAGGATAACATCCCCTTCCACACCATCATCTGGCCGGCGGAGCTGATGGCCACCGAGCGGCTCTACGATGACAACCCCAATCACAGGCTCAATTTGCCCCACGATGTGCCGGCAAATGAATATCTCAATATGGAAAGCCAAAAGCTTTCCAAAAGTCGCAACTGGGCCATTTGGGCGCCGGATCTCCTGTCGCGCTACGATCCCGACCCGGTGCGCTACTATCTGACGGCCATTGCCCCGGAGACGCGTGACACCGATTTCACTTGGGCCGACTTTGTGCGCCGTAACAATGACGAGCTGGTCGCCACATGGGGCAACCTAGCCAACCGCGTGTTGAGTTTTGCCTATCGTAACTTCGACGGACGCGTGCCATTGCCCGCCACGATGGACGGCGTCGATTGCGAGATGCTGGCACGCAGCGAGGCAGGGTTCCAAACTGTCGGCGATCTATACGCCGCGGTGAAGCTCAAAGCGGCCCTGGAGGAGGCAATGACCATCGCACGCGCGGCGAACGTCTATCTCGACCAGAAGGCGCCCTGGTTCCAGATCAAGAGCAATCTCCAGGCAGCGGCCACGACGGTCTATGTGATGCTGCGTGTGATCGACAACCTGAAAATCTTGCTGGCGCCGGTACTGCCCTTCACCAGCCAGCGCCTGCATGAGATGTTGGGCTACGAGGGGCAGCTCTTCGGCCGCCAATACACCCAAATCTTTGAGGAAACTACCCGCGCCCACATAGCTCTGTGTTACGATAACACTCAGGCAATGGGAAAGTGGCAACCCTCGCAGCTGTCGCCGGGGCAGGCTCTGCGCGAGCCGGCGCCTCTCTTCAAGAAGCTGGACGACGACACAGCTGAGAAAGAGCTAGCGCGCCTGCTGGGTGGCTAGTGTGCCGGCGCAAGCGGCGCGGTACAACCGCTAATCCCCGGAGTCCCAAAGGCAGCGGCTCCTCCTTTCCAGAGGTGGATCTCTTCACCTCCCTGAGCGACGCGTGTCGGCAAGCGCAAGTGAACCGCTCAGCTTCCTCCTGAAAGGGGAGACCGCCCGTGTACAAATGTTCATCTGTGGATAAGTTGCGTCGAGCTGTGGATAACCCGCCGTTTCTGTGGATAAGCCCCTAGCGCACCAAGGTGAATCGCCCATGGAAAAGAAACTTTCTGCGAACCACTGTTCCAATTTGCCTCTAAATTGCAATACACGCGTAGGCGCTTGCGTTTTTCCCACGTTCTCAGCTCAGTGGTATAATCTCGTCGACTAGCGCCTTGTGTCATGAGGTAAAAAAGACAAATGCCCACTATCCAGATTCCGAATATTGTGATCGTCGTGCTGCAGGTCCTGTTGGCCTTTGGCGGTGCTTTCCTCCTGGCGATATGGATCAGCCTGATCGTGTGGACCTTCCGAGATATCCGTTCCCGCTCGCGGGATATATTCGCTATCCTCCTGGCCACGTTGATGGTGGCCATCTTCGGGCCGTTGGGATTGGTGATTTACTTTCTTTTGCGTCCGCAGACCACCCTGGCTGAGCTCTATGAGCGTTCTCTGGAAGAAGAAGCGCTGTTGCAGGACCTGGAAGAGCGGATCGTGTGTCCTGGTTGTCGGCGCAAGGTAGAGCCCGATTGGCTAGTCTGCCCTGATTGCCACGCCATCCTCAAGAAAAAGTGCGTCAACTGTGGCAGACTGTTGCATCTGCGCTGGGATATCTGCCCCTACTGTGTGACCGCGGTGATGGAGGAGGCGGTCAGTGATCAGGCTGCTGTAGCGCTTCCCCCCTACTCCGAGCCCTTCCCGGCGATCGAACGCCCCAAGAATCCTGAGCTCGACCTTCCCGCCGCTGCCGTAGTGGATCCACCCGTTGAAGCGAACGATGCTGACCCTAGTTCTAAAGGGGTGGAAGACTGAGATGAGACGAGTGAAGATCGCGCCGTCCATCTTGTCGGCGGATTTTGCTCGGCTCGGTGAACAGGTGCGTGACGCCGAAGCCGCCGGTGCCGACTATATCCACGTCGATGTAATGGACGGTCACTTCGTCCCCAACATCACGGTGGGTCCCCTGGTGGTGGAATCGCTGCGCCCGGTCACCACGTTGCCGTTGGACGTTCACCTGATGATCACCCAGCCGGAACGGTACATTCCCGACTTCGTCCGCGCAGGGGCTGACATTCTGACGGTGCACGTAGAAGCGTGTGTTCACCTGCACCGCACGATCCATCAGATTAAAGAGCTGGGCATCCGAGCCGGTGTGACGCTCAACCCGGCTACTCCGCTCGTCAGCCTGGAAGAAATTTTGCCCGACGTGGATATGGTGCTGGTGATGTCGGTGAATCCCGGTTATGGGGGGCAGTCGTACATCCCCGGCAGCAGCGCCAAGATCACGCGGCTGCGGCGTATGCTCGACGAGCGCGGTTTGGAGGACGTGGACATCGAGGTGGACGGCGGGGTGAAAGCGCACAATGCGGCGGAAATCGTGGCCGCCGGCGCCAACGTGTTGGTGCTCGGCTCGGCGATTTTCAATCAAGAAGCGACGGTGGCCCAGAACATCGCCCGCATCCGCGCTGGTCTGGCAGAACGCCTGCCGGCCGAGTTCCTCTCAGGCGAGAGTGTAAAATCTGACAGACGCTGAGCATATCATGCACTGCGTTGCCCCACAGCGGGCCTCCGCTAGGCAGCACTATGAGCCAGCGCAGTTTCCAGCAAGCGATCGATCAGAGCACTCGACTGGGCCAACTCTGGATCGGCAAAGACCTCGGCACGTGCCTGCTTGGCTGCCTTGAGGAGCTCTAAACTCTGGCGCAGATTTTCACCCGGGATGCTGACCTGCTGAGCGATGATGCTCGAAGCAGCCAGCAATGGGATGTACAGCAGCTCAACCGGTAGCGAATCACCTCCATCCAGCCGACTGGAGATTTCCTGGATCAGCCCACGGCGTTCTTCCAATCCCCAAGGCTGAGCGTTGATCGCTTTGGCAATCAACCCGAATGACAAGGCCACTGCCAAACGCGTCAAATGGCCAAAGCCTATCTTGCGCACCACCCATCGAGGATCATCAGTGGACACGCCTAAGCGCAAGGCAATCTCCCAAATGGGCACTAACAGTCCGTCCGCGATCGCATCGTTGTCCACAAAGTGGCGCGCCGCGAAGGTCAGGACTTTGCTCAGCGCGATCGCCTCGCCGATTCTCAGCTGAATGCCAGCACGGGCGCAGCGTTCATGACCTTCGATGAGGAGTCCGGCATATAAGGGCTCCGTCGCCATGGCATCCGCAATGTACGTGCGCCTCTCAGTCACCTCGCGTTGCGCTTTGATCTGCCAATCCATGTCTTCGACGCGCCATAGTGTTTCAAACTTGGAAGCACTGGTAGGAGGAGGTTGGGGAGGTTCGGCGCGACGCGCGATGGCAAAGGGCAGAGCAATCTTGCGGGTAGGCGTGGTAGTGTAACGCACCCCCAGCACCCGGCCGAGGTCAAGCCCAACCAGGTCATCCAGCAGCTCATCTCGAAATCCGTCGGGCTTCTGGGGTGGCCGTATCCGTCGGGCAGCTCTTTCCGCCTTGACTGTCACATGGAGCTGGAGCTCATATTGGCCCTCGCGAGCGCCCGTGGCCACCTTGACCGGCACATAGAGCGCCCCTACCTGGGCCGATTCCAGACGAACGCGCAGCTCCGCGTCGCCGATCTCAAGAAGTGGTGTCCCGCGCAGGCGCCCGGCTACTGGGGGCTCCGGCCGTACGACCACCTCGGTCGGCACATCGATGGCACTCTGCAGCAGAAGGATTAACATCGCGTAACCGTCTATAGGGATCTCCGCCGGTTCCAGCGAGGGCACGATTTGGACACCATCGCTTTCGTAGCGTTGGGCTGCCTCGATATACTCGCAGATGATATCCGGATATTCGAGCGCCATGGTCTGCCTCCTCTCGGCACTCTCTGAATATGTCAAGTCGGTGTATGTACACTATAGTGAACCTTGCACAAAATGTCAATCGTGCACGGCGCTCGGCAGCGGAAGCAAATGCTCCACTGCAGAGCACGTGGAGAGATCTGTGGGGAAACCTTTGCATTCTCCACTATCGCGGAGGTGAAAAGTTTTGCATCGTTTCGTGACAGTCGCGGCTTGGAAAGAGGGGACAAGCAACCACCCGCAAATTCCCACCTCGGTGGAAGATTACAACGCGGATGCACAATGCGCAACTCGAAATGCGCAATTTCGGGCGTTGCTAACTTGCCGGTTTGCGCGCTGAAATGGTGACGCTGTAAACAGGCACATCGCCGATAACACCCGCACTGGTGCTGCGGTGCGATGTAATCTCCTCAAAACCCGCTTCAGCCACCAGGTCCAGATATTCCTGTTCGGGCAGTGCTCCTGATATGCAACTCGACCATCCGGACTCATCATAGCGCAAAGCGAGCGGTAACGGACCGGCTGTCACCATATCACTGATCTCCAGGCGTCCTCCCGGCTTCAGCACGCGAAACGCCTCGGCAAACACCGCGCCCTTGTCTTCACACAGGTTGATCACACAGTTGGAGAGGACGACATCCACTGACGCATTGGCCACCGGCAGGGCCTCCGCCTGGCCGTGGCGAAACTCGACGTTGTCAAAACCTGCCTGAGCAGCCGCGCGAGTGGCACGTTCGGTCATGGCAGGTGTCATGTCCACGCCGATCACCTTCCCGGATGGGCCAACCTGACGCGCTGCCAAGAGTGCATCGAGGCCACTCCCGCTGCCGATGTCCAGCACGATCTCACCAGGGCGCAGGTTGGCCAGCGCCACCGGATTGCCACACCCGAACGCGACCGTCCTTACATCGGATGGCAACGCGGCCAGCTCGTCGGGGCTGTAGTCCACTATGAACTGCACACTGCCCTCAACGGGCGTTCCGATGTTGGCACCGCAGCATCCACAATCCGATGATACTTGACCGCAACAGCTGGATGAAGATGGCGTCTCCTCGGCACAACCGCAATTGTCCAGCACTGCGGTGGTATAGTGTTTCCGCACAGTCTGGTGCATGGTGATGCGTTTGCTGCCCGTCGCCAAGATGACATCGACAGGTGCGGAACATTCCCTTGTGTCCACGCCATCAATTGAGCGCACCAGAATATTGACCAGATCCGCTGCGCGCAGCCACATTCGCATCTGCTCCCTTGCAAAGCCCATCACTTCGTCAACCGCCTTACGCTGTAACCCCGCGTGAGAACGTGTGCCCAGTTCGATGATCATCAGGCGACCACCCGGCCGGAGGACGCGCACCATCTCATAGATGGCCCTCTGCGGATCGCGACAATGATGCAAATACATGGTGGCGAAGACCGCATCCATCGAGCAGTCCGCCAGTGGCAACCGCTCCCCGTCCGCACAGTGGAAGGACACATTGGCGAATCGGGCTAAATTGCAGCGAGTTGCTGCCAGCATCGCCGATACCCTCTCGATCACGTGCACCCACGTCATTGACGATGCCAGTCTGGCCGCCATCGATCCACCTTCACATCCTATGTCGGCGATGACCATCTCCGGGCGCAAGTAGGCTCGCGTGATCGCGGCCTCGCGCATGGCCTCGCTGAGGTAACCGGCATACGGGTTACTCCACGCCGTGACGCCACGGACGAAAGACCCTGTCACCACAGAATCCGGCATCCGAACATCTCCTTGCATCCTGTCCGTTTATTTCTGAACTGAGAAGCACTTTGATGAAAAAGAAAAAGTGTCTAGCAGCACGGAGCGCGCTTCGCAGGCTCGATCTCTGCCAACCGTTCCCGCTCCCATTCTGCCAGCCAAGCGGCGACCTGTTCCTTCAACCAGCGTATGCCAGCTTCGTCCAGGCAATAGCAGGTTGCGGGGCCCTCGATCTCGCCCTGAATCAGGCCAGCTTCACGTAACACTTTGAGGTGCTGACTGACGGTGGACTGTGCCAGGCCGATGTTCTCGACTATAGTGTTCGTGATGCATCCCTGTCGCTCAGCGAGCAGGCACATAATACGGAAACGCACCGGGTTGCCCAAGGCTTTGAACATCTTAGCCAGGCGCGTCGCTTCAGGGCCCAAGCTGGGTAGAGCACTTGCGGTGGTCATAAGGCTTTATATCGCAATTATACGATATAAGGCGACGTCTGTCAAAAGACGGGAACACTTGCATCAGGTGGGCTTGAGGAGGGCTGGTGACTGATCGCTTATGACGGCATGTCGCCGATATGTCACCTGTGGGAAAGATGCTATCCCTGTCCGCGCAGGCGGCTGAGCACAGATCCTGCCGCACCACATGCGAAAGGCCGAGCCACGGCGTCCGCGGCCGTGGCTCGCTTCTTTAGAGCTATTCAATTACTTAAGGTAATCAGAATGGACCGCTCAGATCAAACTATCGTTCACCGATAGGGGTGTTCACTGCCGGCCTTCTTTAGCCCAGACCTCTCGTGCACTTTCCTCGTGCTGTGATTGAGTATCTCCCCTTTTCTGAGCGGTATCCTGCTGATTGACTTCATTATACCACAAGTGACAGTCCGCTTCAAGACAGATTTTGTTATATTTTGTTCCAAGACTGTCTTCGCGGCATGAGCATCAGAGTACCAGAACGCTCGTCCGGAGAGCAACTCTTTCAAATGTTTTGCATCGCGGAAGAAGAAGCCGCTGTCGCTGCGCCAACCGTGTTTGTACCCAAACCGAACTCCGCATGCAGCGCGCGCACGGCGTTATCGGCATCGCGTTGATCTACAACTATGGAGATATTATACTCGCTCGACCCTTGAGCAATGGCAATCACGTTGATCTTCTCTCGTCCTAAAGCGCCAAACACCTTGGAGGCGATACCGGGCGTACCTCGCATCCCAGCACCCACCACTGTCAGGATGACGATATTGTCTTGTGCTGTGATATTCTCAATATCCTGGCGCTCCAACTCGCGTTCCATCTCTTCACGCAGAGCAGCCAGGACACGTGGGGCATCGTGGGTGGGCACTACAAAGCAGATGCTTTGTTCGGATGAGGACTGACTGATCATCAGCACATTCGTGCCTGTCTTGGCCACTGCCCCGAATGCGCGCGCCGCGACGCCGGGCACACCGAGCATGCCGGAGCCTTCGATCACGATCAAGCTCAATCCCCTGATGGCTGTTACCGCTTTCACTCGCTTGTCACCTCCGTTCGATTCACGTGTAATGAGGGTGCCGGGGTGCTCCGGTTCAAATGTATTGAGGATGCGCACTGGTATGCCGGCGCGCTTGGCAGGACGGATAGCTTGGGGGTGCAATACTTTGGCTCCGAAATAGGCCATCTCACCCACCTCTATGTAGGAGAGATAGGGGATGGTCCGTGCATCGGGCACGATGCGGGGGTCGGCGGTCATCACTCCGTTCACATCGGTCCAGATCCACACCTCGTCCGCGGCGATAGCACAACCCAGGATGGTAGCCGAGTAATCGCTTCCTCCGCGCCCCAATGTGGTGACAATGCCCTCCTCCGTAGCGCCGATGAACCCTGTGATCACCGGCACGATCCCAGCATCGAGCAAGGGGACCAGAACCTCCTGACAACGACGTGTCGTCTGGGGCATCAGAGGACTGGCCGCTCCGAAGTTGTTGTCGGTGACGATGAGCTGCGTGGCCTCCATCGCGCGTGCCGCGATACCCCGGCTCTCCAGAATAGCCGCCACCTGTCGCACGCTCATCCGTTCACCCATTCCGGCAATGACATCCAAGGCGCGTGGGGTCAACTCACCCAGCACCTTGATGCTGTGGCACAAGGAGTCAAACTCGTCGAGGAGCGACTGGATGGCCTTCAATACTCCGTCATGCACATCGGGGTCGCTCAGAAAGACGTCGAGGACCTCCCGGTGGCGTCGCAGCATCTCTTGATGGAGCTGGTGTGCCGTCTCGGTGTCACCCTGCACAGATTGGCGAGCCCCTTTAAGCAACATGTCTGTTACTCCGCTCATCGCCGATACGACCACTGCCACCTGGTCGCCACGCCGAAGGCTGCGTGTCACAATGTCAACCACTTTCTCCAAAGCGGCCACACTGCCCACCGAAGTGCCCCCGAATTTCATAACAACCAGCATATGATCAGCTCCCCTTTCTTTACGCCTAGATGTCATACGCCAATATAGCGCGAACACAGCGAGCGCGCTGTAGCTGGGTCGTCGGTGCCTTTGATAATCGCCCGCCCGTCGTGGAACAGAGTGATTTCACATCCCTCGGCCTGAAAGTGAATCAGATACGCGTTCTCAGTCACCGGCAGCCCCGACGCGCGCAGACGCTCGGCCAGCGATGTCAAATCTAACCGTGGTTGCGATAACCGCACCTGCACCGCGTCGCGACCGCATAAGCTGCTCGCTTGGATGGGAGACGCTTCCAAATACTCGAAACGTCCCTGTCCACACGCCGGACAATCGGGACACGGGTCACCGCTCTCAAGCATGTCGTAGGTGTTATGCCACACGTCCACGTAGATGATGCCGCGGTTGATGGCACCGGTGCCGACCAGATACTTGATGCCCTCTGCTGCCGCGATCCCCGCTACGACGGATACGATTGGATTGACGATGCCCACTGTATCGCAAGTGGGCGTGCTGCCCGGCATAGGTGCTTCAGGGAAGACACAACGCAAACACGGCGTCTGGTGGGGCAGGATGGTCATCGTCATCCCGTAGCTGGCCACCACACCGCAATAAATCCACGGGATGCGATGCTTGATGCACACATCGTTGATCAGATAGCGCGTCGCGAAATTGTCGGTGCCATCCATCACCAGATCGGCATCTCCGAGCAATTCCTCGGCATTTTCGGGATTGAGGTCAGTGACCACGCCGCGCACTGTCACGGTGGAATTAATGCAAGCGAGTTTGCGTTCCGCCGCCACCGCTTTGGGCAGACGCGCCGCGGCATCCGCCTCGTCAAAGAGCGCTTGACGTTGTAAATTGTTCAGCTCGACAAAGTCACGGTCGATGATGGTCAATCGCCCCACGCCGGCACGCACCAGCCGGTCCGCAATGACACTGCCATCGGCGCCGCAGCCCACTAAGAGCACATGGGCACGAGCCAACTTTTCCTGTCCTGCCTGTCCGATGCCCGCAAAGAGGATTTGACGCGCATAGCGTTCTGAGTCGTATGTCATCAGCCCCTCCTGGAGGGGTGTCTGCCAGACCGCAGTATCTATTTATTACATACAGTTGGCGCGCGATTGTACGAGAAATTGAGCCTCTCGTCAACTCGACACGATAAGAGAGGCTTTCAAGGATATCCAGGTCGCCCAACCAGCTCCTGTTTTCGCAAGATTGGGGGTACATTTCTTTTTTGGTAGAGGTGGGGTTCATGCCGAGGCGCGCGCATGAGCAAATTGCGATGTGGACCGCTTCCTGACAGTTACGGCCCGACTATGGGGTGTCTTTGCCCCTCCCTTCAGTGTGATGCTATAATCCCTCTCCAGGACGCCCTGTCTCCTGGAGGGAGCGATGCCCAGGTTAAGTTTGCAAGAAGTGGAGTATATCGCCCAGCTGGCTCGTCTCGGCCTGAGCGATGAAGAGAAAGAGCTGCTGCGGGAGCAGCTGTCGGCCATCCTTGAGTATGCTGCGACCATCAATCAGCTGAATACAGACGACGTCGAGCCGATGACCAGTGCTCTGCCACTGCGCAATGTGATGCGCGCTGATTCTACGGCGCCTGGGTTGACCCCAGATGAAGCGTTACGCAATGCCCCTGCTGTTCAGGACGGTCACTTCTGCGTGCAGGCCATCCTGGAGTGATGATGCGCACAACTGAGCTCTGTGATCTGAGCATCCATGCTGCGTTGGAGCTGCTGCGACGGCGCGCGCTTTCCGCGCTGGAGCTCACGCGTGCCCATCTGGAACGCATTGCCGCGCTGGACGGACGGTTGCACGCTTATATCACCGTGACAGCAGAGATGGCACTTGCGCAAGCACGTCAGGCAGATGAGCGGCGTGCGCGCGGTGACGACGCCCCTCTGCTGGGCATCCCCGTGGCGATCAAGGATGTCATCTGCACACGCGACGTGCGCACCACCTGTGGTTCGCGCATTTTGGAGAACTTTGTGCCCCCCTACGATGCCACTGTCGTGACCCGTCTGCGTGAGGCGGGTGCCGTCCTGCTCGGCAAGACCAACACCGATGAATTCGCCATGGGGTCCTCGACCGAACATTCTGCGTTTTTCCCCACCGCGAATCCATGGGATCTGGCGCGCGTGCCCGGCGGGAGCAGCGGGGGCAGTGCCGCGGCGGTGGCAGCTGGCTGTGCGATGGGCGCCTTGGGATCGGATACAGGTGGCAGCGTGCGCCAACCGGCGGCGCTGTGCGGCATAGTCGGTCTGAAGCCCACTTATGGCCGTGTCAGCCGCTATGGCCTGGTCGCGCACGGCTCATCGCTCGACCAGATCGGCGTGTTGACGCGTGATGTGCGCGATGCAGCGCTCTTATTGCGTGTCATCGCTGGCCATGATCCTCGGGATGCGACCAGCTTGGACGCTCCGGTGCCCGATTACGTACAGGGTTTGGGAAATGAGACAGACCTGAGGGGAGTGAAGATCGGGGTTCCGAAGGAATATTTCATCTCGGGCATCGAAGCGGGTGTGGAATCCGCTGTCCGAGAGGCACTACGCGTCATGAAAGGGGCCGGCGCAGAAGTGGTTGAGATCTCCCTGCCACACACGCAGTATGGCATCCCGATCTATTATCTGATTGCCACGGCAGAGGCGAGCAGCAACTTAGCACGCTATGACGGGGTGCGCTACGGTCTGCGTGCCGAGGACACGGATATGTGGCAGACTCTTTTTCGCACTCGCGCGCTCGGCTTCGGTCGTGAGGTCAAGCGACGCATCATGCTGGGCACCTATGCCTTATCGGCCGGCTATTACGATGCCTATTACCTCAAAGCGCAAAAGGCGCGCACCTTGCTGCGCCAGGACTTCGAACGTGCCTTCCAACAGGTGGATGTCCTGGCATGTCCCACCACGCCGGACGTTGCGTTTCGCATCGGCCAGAAGCTGGACGACCCGCTCCAGATGTATCTGAGCGATGTATTTACCGTCTCGCTGAATTTGGTGGGGATGTGTGGCATCTCGGTGCCTTGTGGCTTCGCGGGGGGACTGCCGGTCGGGCTGCAGCTCATGGGGCCGCCGCTGAGGGAAGATATGTTGCTGCGCATCGCCTATGCCTATCAACAGCGCACCGACTGGCACACTCATCGTCCGCCGCTCTCGATCCAGATTTCAGCAGGAGGGTGACATTCTATGGCAATCACCAAGGCAATCATCGCTGTGGCTGGCTACGGCACCCGTTTCATTCCGGCGACCAAAGTGCAACCTAAAGAGATGTTGCCCATCGTGGACAAGCCGGTCGTGCAGTACCTGGTGGAGGAAGCGGTTGCCTCAGGTATTACTGACATTGTGCTGGTGACGCGCTCGGGCAACCAGGCGGTGGAGGATCACTTTGACAGCGCGCGCGAACTGGAGCTACATCTGGAGGCACAGAAGAAGTGGCGTGAGCTGGAAGAAGTGCGCCGCATTGCCAACATGGCCAACTTCATCTTCATCCGTCAAGGGAAAGACCTGCCATACGGCAACGGCACTCCTTTGCTGTGTGCCCGCCCGGTCATCCATCGTGATGAAGCGGTCGTGTACATGTTTGGCGATGACATCGTCAAATCGGAGGTGCCCTGTGTCCGTCAGCTTATCGAAGTGTATGAACGCTATCGGCCGGCAGCCGTGGTGGCAGTGCAGGAAGTGCCACCTGAAGAGATCAGCCGCTATGGGGTGGCCAAGTTGAAACCCGGTACCGACCGCAATGAACTGGAGCGCATGGTGGAGAAGCCTGATCCGGCTGAGGCCCCTTCCAACCTGGCCCAGCTGGGGCGCTTTGTCCTTTCCTATGAGGTGATCCCCATTCTGGAGCGCCTACGGGTGGGCAAAGAGGGTGAGCTATGGCTGGCTGACGCCATCGACGAACTGGCTGCCACCGCATCGGTGATTGTACATCCCATTGAGGGCAAGTGGTTCACGACGGGTGACCCGCTACGCTTCCTCAAAACCACAGTGGAGTTCGCCCTCGACCGCCCTGACATCGGACCCGAGTTCGCTGCTTATTTGCGTTCGCTCGATTTATCGCGCTATGGAGTGTAGCCTGCACTTGGAGGGCGTAGATCTGCGCTAACCCTACGCGATATCTCACACTTTGTGAATTCAAATCGCAGAGCACCTGCGAGAGGAGCTATTGCCTCCAGGGGCCTTCCGTTCTGAAAAGAGGTGGGTTCAAGCCGAGCTGCGCGCGTCAGCAGGCAGCAATGACGGTTACCGCTCCCTGATGGTCGCGGCTCAGATATGTAGCCACGACTCAGATGGAACCCATCCCAGCAGAAAGACATCCAGAGGTCCACTCATCAGGTGCAGCTTCCGTCGCCAGCCCTCTCGCCCACGGATTTGAAACACACCCTATTGCTCCCCGCTCAATTGCGCACGCAGCAGCTGCTCGACCAGTTGAGGATTTGCCTTGCCACGGCTGGCGCGCATCACCTGGCCGATCAAGAAGCGCAACGCCGTCTCCTTGCCGGCGCGAAATGAGGCAACTGCGTCGGCATTCTCGGCAAGCACACGCGCTACCAGCGTGGTCAGCTGTTCACGATCGGAAATCTGGCCCAGGTCGAGCTCTTGCACAATTGCATCGGGGGCGTGGCCTGTCTGCCACATCACACCGAGGACCTGCTTCGCCGCGGTCTGGTTCAGGGTATGGTCCGCCACCAAGGCGATCAGGCGTGCCAGATCAGCAGGGCGAATTCGCACCTCTTGGATGGGCGTTTCTGCTTCGCGCATCATGCGGAAGAGCTCGCCAGTGACCCAATTAGCGATCATCTTGGCCGTGACCGGCGGGCGGGCACTGCGCACCACCTCTTCGAAGTAATCTGCCACGGCACGGTCCTCGGTCAGGACAGCAGCGTCATATGGACTGAGCGCGTAGTCGGCAGTGAAGCGAGCGCGTTTGATATCCGGCAGCTCGGGCAGCTCCTGGCGTATGCGCTCGATCCACCCTGTATCCAACACCAGCGGCGGCAGGTCGGGCTCGGGGAAATAACGATAGTCGTGTGCTTCCTCTTTGCTGCGTTGTGGGCGGGTGACCCCAGCAGCCTCATCCCAGCCCATGGTCACCTGGGTGACCTGGCCATCATCCTCCAGCAAACGGGTCTGGCGTTCGATTTCGTAGGCAATGGCATTGCGCACGCTGCGAAAGGAATTCAAATTCTTGATTTCCACCTTGGTGCCCAGTTCTTCGCTGCCTTGAGGGCGCAGCGAAAGATTGACTTCGCAGCGCATCGCCCCTTTTTCCATATCGCCGCTGCTCACCCCCAAGTAGCGCACGATCTGGCGCAGCTGGGTGACCAAGGCATACGCCTCCTCGGCGGAGCGCATGTCGGGGCGTGTGACGATTTCCATCAGCGGCACACCGGCGCGGTTCAAATCCACCAGGCTGTGGGCGCCTGCGTGAATGAGCTTGCCAGTATCTTCCTCCAGGTGCACACGCACAATCCCAACTCGGCGTGTCCCGGCAGATGTCTCCACCTCCAACCAGCCATCAGTGCACAGGGGTAGCTCGTACTGGGAAATCTGATACCCCTTGGGCAAGTCGGGGTAAAAGTAGTTCTTGCGCGCGAAAACGCTGTGCGTCTGAATCTGGCAATGTAACGCCAGGCCGGTCATCACAGTGAAACGCACTGCCTGTGCGTTGATGACCGGCAAGGTGCCGGGCATGCCCAAGCATACCGGACAGACATAGGTGTTGGGCGGTGCGCCGAACACATCAGCCCGGCACGCACAAAACATCTTGCTGGCCGTCTTGAGCTCAATGTGTACTTCCAGACCGATGACCGGCTCGTAGGGCATCCAACAATTGCTCACAGCGCGCCTGGCCAGGAGACTCGGCCAGGCCCTTTTGGGATGCTGTTGAAGAGGACGTTGGGCGAATCTTCACCGACCCTCCCATTGGGCAGAGAGCGGGTCAAGATATGGCTTGGGATCAGGTGTCTCCGCAGCGTTCACAACCCACTGAACTTGTTACGCCCCGTGAATCGATATATAATCGGCGAGTATTTTAAAGTCAGAAACGGCATCGACGGGGGTTTATGCCTTGCTCAGCGTGCGCAGGCAGCGGGTGCAAATCTTGACCTTGCGACGCCTGCCGTTTTGAATGATTGTCGCCCGCTGGATGTTCACTTTGAACTGGCGCTTGACATGCCGCATCGAGTGGCTGACGTGGAAGCCGAACTGGGCGGTCTTGCCACACATTTCACACTGTGCCATAAGGAAACTGCCTCCTGGAATCCAACGACTATTCCATGTCAACAATCGCAACAAGCAAGTTAGTCTAGCATGTTTTGAAAGGATAGGCAAGTGACACGCGCAGAACGCAGCGGGGTCATCCGGTATGAAACCGATTGGGGCTGGATCGAGGTGTCACCCGTGGCAATCGCCGCTATCGCCAGCGGGGCAGCGCTGGAGTGTTATGGTGTCGTGGGGATGGCCTCCCGTTCCTTGCGTGACGGTTTAGGTGAATTATTGGCACGCGATGCCAGCCATCGCGGCGTGGAAGTCCAACTCCGGGATGGAGCAATTGGCGTGGACTTGTACATTATCATCGAATACGGAGTGCGGATATCGGAAGTGGCTCGTAACGTGATGTCCTTAGTGCGTTTCCGGCTAGAAAAAGCGCTTAGTATGCCGGTGGCATACGTTAACGTCCACGTGCAAGGATTACATGTGAGTCCGCAGGACGAACGACGATGACAGGGCTGGCGGAGATGGAAAGACGCAGAACAAAAGCCATACGTTCATCGGCACGCGCCAAGGTGTCAGGAGGGAACGGGCAGGTTCGCATGTGTGACGGCCATGGCCTGCGTCAGGCTATGAAAGCGGCAGGCGAGTGGCTACGCCGTCACGTGGCGGAAGTCAACGCGCTGAACGTCTTTCCTGTGCCCGATGGTGACACTGGCACCAATATGGCACTCACGATGGCAGCGGCACTGGCAGAAGTAGAAACCAGTGCGGACGGTTCTGCGGCCGGCGTGGCCCAGGCCCTGGCGCGCGGCGGCCTGATGGGCGCACGGGGAAACTCGGGGGTGATCCTCTCCCAGATTCTGCGCGGCCTGGCCTATGGTCTGGCCGACAAGAAGGACTTCTCGGTCCGCGACCTAGCCGTGGCGGTGCAAGAAGCGTATGAGACCGCGCTGCGCGGCATCATCCGACCGGTGGAAGGCACGATTCTCACCGTGATGCGCGCCATAGCGGAATCGATTCGAGCGAGCAGCACCCATACCGATGACATCCTGGCCGTTCTGAGCAAGGCGGTTGAGGACGCGCGTGAGACCAATCAGCGCACGCCTGAAATGTTGCCGGTGCTAAAGGAAGCAGGCGTGGTGGACGCCGGCGGGCAGGGATTGGTATATCTCTTGGAGGGGATGGTGCGCTTTCTGCGTGGTGAACCCGTTGAGGTCGATACGAGGCTTCCCGAGGAAAGCGTTGCACAGGCGCAGCTTCACCTCCGTGAACCAGAGTCTGCCTATGGTTATGACGTTCAGTTCCTCATCCACGGGGACCAGCTGGACGTGGAGCGATTGCGGCACGATCTTGAGGCTATGGGTGACAGTCTGCTGGTGGTGGGCGACGCGCAACTGGTCAAAGTGCATATCCATACGCATGACCCCGGCCGCCCGCTCAGCTATGGTGCCAGTCAGGGCACCTTGTCCGATGTAGTGGTCGAAAATATGCAGGCACAATATCAACATTTTGTGCAGCAACAAAGGACCACCAGTGAAGATGCCACCGAGATCGCGATCGTGTCCGTCGCCTCCGGTGAGGGTCTTACGCGCATTATGGAAAGTTTGGGGGTGAGTCAGGTCATTCCGGGCGGTCAGACGATGAATCCTAGCATTCAGGAGATTCTCTCTGCCATTGAGGCGACGCGCGCCGACAAGGTGTTGGTATTGCCGAATAATAGCAATGTGATCGCGGCAGCGGAACAGGCGTGCCAGCTTTCCTCCAAGCAAGCCCTGGTGGTGCCGACGCGCAGCATCCCACAGGGTATTGCAGCGCTGTTGGATTTCAACTACCAGGCAGATCTTGAGACTAATCGAGAGCGCATGACGCACAGCGCTACCAAGGTGCGCACCATTGAGATCACCCGTGCGGTGCGCACGAGCCAGGCGAATGGGATGAGAGTCGCGCGCGGGGATATCATCGGCCTGCTGGATGAGACTCTGGTCGCCAGTGGAACCGATACAACAACGGTGACTCTCCAGACCCTGGAATATGCCCTGACGGCAGAACACAGCATCGTGACCGTTTACTTCGGACGAGACGTCGATCCTGCGACGGCGACCCAATTGGCTGAAACAATCCAAGCGCGCCATCCACATCTCTCGCTCGAAGTACACGAGGGAGGTCAGCCGCACTACCACTATATTATTTCCTTGGAGTGACAAAATACTATGGGGCGAGTCGCTGTTGTCACCGATAGCATGGCATACATAGAGGGGAATAAAACAGGCATCACAGTGCTGCCGTTCACTATTCAAATTGGAGAAAAGCGTTACCGCGACGGGATAGACATCACGCGCGAGGAGTTCTTTCAAGCCTTGGAACGCGACTATGCCTCGGTATCCGTCTTACCGCCCGAGGTGGAACAATTCCAACGCGTATACACCCAATTGAGCGCCCGCACGGATCAGATCCTTTCCATTCACGTGTCGGGCAAGCTGAGCCATGCGCTGGCAAACGCGCAGCGCGCCAGCCGCAATGTGCTGGGACGTGCCGAGATTGTGGTGCTCGACTCGCTGAGCAGCTCGCTGGGGTTAGGCATCCTGGCGACGCATGCAGCGCGTATGGCTGCCCAGGGTGCCCGTCTTGATGAAATTGTGCGCGCGATGCGCAAGATCATCGCGCACCTCTATATGGTCTTCTACACCGCTGATCTGGAGAGCTTGCAGCGCAATCGATATTTGACTGCGTCCCAGGCTCTGCTGGGCTCTTTGTTAAATATCAAACCGATCCTCTTCCTCGAAGACGGACGCCTGATGGCGCTCGAAAAAGTGCGTACACACGAAAAGGCGGTGGAAAAGCTTTACGAGTTTGTCGCCGAGTTCTCCGATGTGAAACAGGCAGCCATCCTACAACGGCATCTCACACCGAACCAGGAGACCAAAATGCTCCTGGCACGCCTCGAGGCCACCTTCTCCTCTGTCTCTTTTCCTATCATCCAGTACGACCCGGTCCTGGCAAGCCATCTCGGACCAGCTGCCACCGGGGTGGTGGTGTATGAAGAAGCGTAGCAGGGTATGGAGACGATTTTCCTCAACGGGGACGAGCTGAGCATTGAGCAGGTAGTGGCAGTAGCATATGGGGCACCGGGGTCTCCCGAGGTGGCCCTTGCCCCGGCCGCCATCGCACGGGTGCAACGTGCGGAGCAAGCGGTCGCGGCATTGGTGCAACAGGGCGAGATTGCCTATGGCATCACCACCGGCTTTGGTGCCTTTAAGGATCGCATTATCCCGCCGGAACACGTGGAGCAGCTGCAGCGCAATATTCTCATGAGCCACGCCGTGGGCGTGGGCGAACCCTTCAGTCGTGCGGTGGTGCGCGCGATGATGTTAGTGCGTGCCAACACCTTGGCGAAAGGGTATTCCGGGATTCGTCTGGAGACGCTTCAGCTGCTGTTGGCGATGCTCAACGCGGGTGTGCACCCAGTGGTGCCCAGTCAGGGATCGCTGGGTGCCAGCGGTGACCTGGCTCCTCTGGCGCATATGGCGCTGGTGCTGCTGGGCGATGGCGAGGCGGAATACCAGGGGCAAGTTCTCCCAGGCGATGAGGCGCTAAGACGCGCTGGCCTGGCTCCAACGACGCTCGCTGCTAAAGAAGGTCTGGCACTCACCAATGGCACGGCGGTGATGTGTGCATTGGGCACGTTGGCAGTGGAACGTGCCGAGATGTTGAGTGCAGTCGCGGATGTGGCCGGCTGTCTCAGCCTAGAAGCGCTGGATGGCACCCTGCGTGCTTTTGATGAACGCATCCAGGCGGTACGTCCCCATCCCCGCCAGGTGGAGTGCGCATGCTATCTGCGGCGTCTGCTCGCCGACAGTGACTTTGTGCACCATCATGATCCTCAGCACGTCCAGGATGCCTACACCCTGCGTTGCATTCCGCAGGTACATGGTGCCGCACGCGACGCCATTGCCTACGCCCGCTGGGTGGTGGATATCGAGCTCAATTCCGCCACTGATAACCCGCTCATTTTCTTCGACGAGCACGGAGCGGTGGACATCATCTCGGGCGGTAATTTCCACGGCGAGATCGTCGCCATCGCTATGGATTACCTAGCGATGGCACTCACCGAGCTGGGCAACATCTCCGAACGGCGTATCGCCCGCCTGACCGACGAGGCGAGCAACGCTCATGTATTGCCCGCCTTCTTGGTCAAGCACGGAGGGCTCAATTCCGGCTTTATGTTGGTGCAGTACACGGCAGCGGCACTCGCCTCGGAGAACAAAGTGTTGGCCCACCCTGCCAGTGTGGATACTATCCCCACTTCAGCCAATGTCGAGGATCACGTCAGTATGGGGTGTACCGCTGCGCGCAAGGTGTGGCAGGTGCTCGACAATCTGGAGCGTATTTTGGCATTGGAGCTCTTCGCCGCCGCGCAGGGGATCGACTTTCGTCGTGCCCAGCTGGGTGCTGCAGCGCGCCTGGGGCGCGGCACCCGCGCGGCTTATGAGCTGGTGCGCCGGGAGGTGCCTTTTTTGGAACACGACGCCGTGATGTATCCCTATATTGAAGCCGTGCGGCGCCTGATCGCGGAGAGGACGCTGGTGCGTGCCGTCTCCGCGGCTGTAGCGGAGGAGTGAAGATGATCGTTTTGAACACCTTCGACTACTTGTTGATCCTGATCCTGCTACTGGGTGCTGTTTGGGGTGCCTTGCAAGGAATGGGGCGACTGCTGATATGGATTTTCAGCTTATACATTGCTCTTATCATCGCGCTCGTGACGTACCAGCCACTGGGGTATTTCTTCCTCGATTTGGTGCCGGCGTTCTCCCTAATCGGCAGCCAGGCTCTAGCCTTTACCATCGTCTTGTTCATTGTCTTCGGAGGTACCAACCTGTTTGTTCATGTGGCGAATATTCCCCCAGAGGAGCGTCGTCGGCGTGGGAACGTTTCTTTTGCCGAGTTGAAGCACGCAGGCTGGCAGACCTGGGTGCAACGCTTAGTGGTTGGGCCGCTCACCACGTTGGTTGGCTTTGTCGTGGGTTTGATGGTCACCGCGGCAGCGCTCAGTTTGGTTCTGGGCGTGTTGCAATTTCTGACACGTGCCGGGGTCGCCACGGGAGCGCTGAGCACCAATTTGCGCGATCAGCTGCACACCTCTTCCCTCCTCCCCATGTTCAACATCGTGCTGCACCTGTTGTACCGGGCGGTGCGCATCTGGCTGCCAGGTGGTGAGGTTCCTAGCATCTTCTCTCAGATTTTGATGCCGTGAGCGTGCCCTGAGCGGTGGATCCCAAACATCTCGCCACCCTTGAGTTTCCCAAGGTGCTCGAGCGTCTGGCACGTCACACCCGTTTTGCGCCTGGGCGTGAGCGTGCCCTGGAGCTGACACCCTCTGACAATCTGATTGAGGCACGTCGGCGGCAGCAGGAAACAAGCGAAGCGCGATGGCTGCTCAGTATGCGCCCCACATTAAGTGTCGGTGGTGCGCGCGACATCCGTCCCATCATCCAACAGGCACTTCTATCTGCCATTCTGCTGCCTGTCGAGCTGCTGGATGTGCGCCAAACACTGCTGAGTGCCTATACATTGAAGCGCAGCATTCTCCCCTATGCTGAGCGCATCCCTTTGCTGGCTGAATTGGCAACCCACCTGCATGAATGTCCCGAATTGGTGCAGGAGATCGGGCGTTGCATTCACCCCAATGGGAGCGTGCTGGATGAAGCCAGCCCTACCCTGTTACACATCCGTCGCGAGCTGGAGCTGGTGCGCCAGCGCCTGATCGCGCGCCTAGAACAGATTCTGCACGCCCCGGAGAACAGTGCTTATCTGCAGGAACCTCTCATCACCCAGCGTCAAGGGCGCTATGTCATCCCATTGCGCGCCGAGTTTAAAGGCCGCATCCGTGGCATCATCCACGACCAGAGCGCCAGTGGCGCCACCCTGTTCATCGAGCCGATGGCAACGGTGGAGCTCAACAATCAGCTGCGCCAATTGGAAATAGAAGAGGAAAAAGAAGTACAACACATTCTCGCGCGTCTCAGCCAGCGTGTCGCGGCTGCGGCAGAACCCCTTCAGGAAACCCTGCAGGCATTGGCTGAGCTGGACTTGGCATTAGCCAAAGCGCACTATGCCGAAGAGCTGAACGCGATGCCAGCACAATGGGCGGACGGAGATCCACGTCCTCCATTCCGCTTGCTAAGCGCCCGACATCCCTTACTCGATCCCCGCACTGTGGTGCCCATCGATATCGCTTTGGAGCCTCAGACTTTCATCCTGGTGATCACCGGTCCTAACACCGGTGGCAAGACTGTGACGCTGAAAACCATCGGCCTGTTGGTGTGTATGGCCCAAGCGGGCCTCCATATCCCGGCATCGGAAAGCTCGCAGTTGCCCTTTTATGATGCCGTCTATGCCGACATCGGTGATGAGCAGTCGATTGAGCAATCGCTCTCCACCTTTTCAGGACATCTTACCAACATTGTGCACATCTTGGAGCATTGCACCCGACGCTCGTTGGTGATTCTGGATGAACTGGGCGCCGGCACCGACCCTTTAGAGGGCTCTGCCCTGGCACGTGCCATCTTGGAACATCTACGCGAGCGTGGCGTCACCACGTTTGTGGCCACCCATTATCCCGAGCTGAAATGGTATGCCCATCAGACACCGGGGGTGACCAACGCGAGCGTCGAGTTCGACTCGGAAACTCTGGCACCCACTTATCGTCTCAGCATCGGCCTGCCAGGGCGCTCGAATGCATTTGCGATTGCGCGGCGTCTCGGGTTAGATGCGCGCATCGTAGAGGCGGCGCAAGCGATGATCGCACCAGATGTGCGCCAGGTGGAGACTATGTTGCACGACATTCAGGCCACCTTAGAGGCAGCGCGGCGCGAACGTGCCGCAGCCGAGGCGTTGCGCCTCCGCCTGGAAGCCCAGTCCGAAGAATTGCGCCAGCGGCTGGCACGCATCGAGGCTGAGCGGCGGGACATCTTGAACACCGCACGCGCCGAGGCACGCCGGGAGCTTGCCGCAGTGCGTCAGGAGCTGCAAACGCTGCGTGCCCAACTGCCCAAACCTCCCCCCTGGCAGTTGGAAACCAAGGTGAGTGAGGAAGAACAAGCACTCCACCATGCGGCTGAGGTACTGGACGCCCTCGAAGCACGTCTAACCGAAGTGCCAGCATCACCACCTCCATCGGCGTCATACCGTGGCCCATTACACCCGGGTGACATCGTCTGGGTGCAGCCACTACAGGCGCTGGGCGAAGTGATTGAAAGTCATCGAGGACGCGTGGAGGTGCAGGTCGGTCGGTTCCGCACTACAGTGCGCCGCAATCAGGTGGAGTTGCGCACGCGTGCCGCGGACAAGCAGACAGCGGTTGCCGAGATACCCAATGTACTATCGCCTAGCACATCCCCACGCCCCTTAAGCGAGCTGGCTACCGTGTCGCCCATTGAGTTGGATCTGCGCGGATGCACCAGCGAGGAAGCCTTGTCGCGACTGGAACGGTATTTGGATGAGAGCTATCGCGCCAATGTGCCATGGGTGCGCATCATTCACGGCAAGGGAACCGGGGTGCTGCGTCGGGCCGTGCGGGAAGCGCTGCAGGCACATCCGCTGGTCGCTTCCTTCCGCTCGGGTGATGAGAGCGAGGGGGGCGACGGGGTCACGGTGGTCTATCTGGCGGTGGAATAGGTCAGCGAACGATGCTTGCTCACTTCGCCTGGTTGCCTCCTCTGGTGGTCTTCTGGGTCAGTTTACTCGTCGCGCTGGCGACTGTGCCGTTAAGCATATGGGTGGGGAGACAGTGGATGCTGGTGGACCGCCCCGGCGGCCGCCATATCCACCAAAAGATGGTACCCCGCAGCGGTGGTATTGCTTTGTTGATAGCCTTTTTCTGCGGGACAGGGGTAGCCCTGACCTTCTGGCCGCCGGCAAATCCAGAGGATATGCGCCGCTTGTCCGCGGTGCTGGCAGGCAGCGGTATTGCATTCCTCTTTGGCCTGTGGGATGACCGGCGCGAGCTGCCAGCCTGGCCTCAATTTCTCGCCCAGGCAGCGGTGGCACTGGTGGCGACGGCAGGCACGGTGTTTATCGAGCGTTTCACCAACCCGCTGACTGGCCAGCTGGTGATCATACCCGACCTGGTGCCCTATGTTGGCTGGGGCTTTGTAGTGGCGATCACGCTCTTCTGGGTGATGGGGATGATCAACACGGTAAATTGGCTGGACGGCCTGGACGGGCTGGCGGCTGGCGTCGGATGCATCGCGGCCGTGCTGTTTGCCATCCATTCCTTTCATCTGGGCCAGGCAGAGATCGCCCTGTTCCCCACCGCGCTGGCGGGTGCCTGCCTGGGATTCCTCCCTTTCAACTTCCATCCGGCGCGCGTCTTTATGGGTACTTCGGGAGCTATGCTGTTGGGCTATGCATTAGCCACCCTTTCCATATTGGCACCGGCACGCATCGCCACGGCACTGTTGGTGCTGGGTGTGCCGATTGTGGATGTCGCGTGGATCATCGTGCAGCGTTGGCGGCGCGGCGTTTCGGCGACGCAATCAGGGCGTGATCATCTCCATCACCGCCTGCTTGAACTGGGGCTGAGCCAGCGTCAGATTGTGGTGCTCTATTATGTGTTATGCACAGCTTTCGGTGCCATGGCACTGGTCGGTCCATCACCGCGCTTCAAACTGATAGCACTCGGCGTGTTGAGCGCAGGCGTGCTGAGTGCACTGGCATGGTTGTCGCGCAAGCTGTGAGCAAGTCGGGGGATGCACAGTGCTGGGAGTCCCAACAATGTGAGGATGAGAGCATACACCATTGACGTGGGAAGAGGGCTGAGTGCTTGTGCGACGAGAAGATCACGTCACTGGGTTGTATTCCACATTATAATGTGCGGCAAATTTGCCCGAATCACTCTGTTGTCTTAAAATATGTAACTTGGCTTTGATAAGAACGCGATAGTGCGGCAATCTGGTCAATCGGGAGCGGTTTTCGTTGGTACAGCACAAAACGCAAACAGCAAAATACTGGCAAGAGCTGACTATCCAACCTGACGACGTCGAATACCTCTTCAAAGTGTTGTTGGACAGTGTGCAACCCCATACTACCGAGCAGCTGGCGCTCGCCCTGATCCAGCATCGCCTCGAACAAGAGGAATTGGCGATGCAAATGGAGCTGGAAGGGGGCGCAGTATATCAGCCGCGAGGTCACTATGAGATCGGCGATCGATTGGTGTTCCCGCGCTACCAATACGCCAGTGGCACGGTGGTCGGGCAGCGCGTCGGATACCATCCCCGGCACGGCAACTTCTCAGTGATCCAGGTGGACTTTGGGTCACCGTATGGGGTGCGTGAGTTTGCAGCCGATTTCTCTCACACCCATCCATTGAACATCGGTGATGGTCGTGGTGTAATGGATGTGGAAGAAAAAATCTCGGCAGCGGAGCTGTACGCACATCACCACAGCTGGATCGTGCCCAAGCTGCTCGAGACGCTGCAAGCCCATCCTGATTTCGCGCACTTCCAGGATATGTGGCTGCTGAAAGGCTTGCTGGTGCCCATCACTGAGGGGCATTTGAACATCGCGGAAGCCGCGATCGATTATAATGGCCGGCCGCTGCCCGCATCTGCGCTGTTGAAAGATTTGGATCTGCCATCGACCACCTCTCCTGCTTTACAAGAGTTTTCATTGAACTGTGCGCTGGCAGCGGACGAGCGTTTCATCAATGTCGGCCCGCGTGGGCAGGTCCTGTGGTATCTGCGCCGGATGATGCCCCAGGCTCTCGAGCTGGTGCCACGTCACCTCGAGTTACCCGATCTATCGTTCGAGCTTGACCAACTGGACGATGACCTGCGCCGTCTGCTGGTCGAGATCGATGACGAAGCGACCGATTACCGTGTGTTGTCTGTACCTCCTATCACAAGTGATGAGGTCACCTTGGTGCTCAGCTGGCCACATCGTCGAGCTGGCACGCTGCCGATCACGGCGCGAACGGCGCCCTTCTTCCCCCAGCCGGATGCTGAATATGTGCGCATCACCTTTGTGGACAGACAGAGCGGCGAACGGATTTCCGGTTGGGTGGTCGGCAAACACAACTATGTATGGGGTCTGGCGGATTGGTATGCACGCCATCAGCTGGTGACCGGCGCTTATGTCACCTTACACCGCACCGATTCTCCTCTCACTCTTGAGATCAGCTACCGCCCGGTGCGCCCCAAACGCGAATGGGTGCGCAGCGTGGTGGTGCAGGGAGGACGGTTGACCTTCCAGAACATGCGCCTGCTGATCACATGTCAGTATGACGAGTTGATGATTGTGGGCGAGGATAATCCAGCTGCTGTCGACGCATTGTGGGAGGATGCGCGGAGCAACAAACCTCTGTTGCCATTGCTGCGGCAAATAGCATTAGAACTGATCAAAATCAATCCTCAGGGCACGGTGCATGCCAAGACGCTTTACAGCGCCGTGAACGTGGTGCGACGTTGCCCGCCCGGACCGATTTTCCAGGAGCTCATGCGTCATGCGTGCTTCGTCCCAATGGGACACGGCTACTGGACATACGACGCCAGCAAGGCGTGATAAGCCCGCATATGAGATAGACTTTGTCTGCCAAGGTAACCAGGATGGGTGAATATATCAAACCAACTATTGATACCAAATTCCATATCGACTTCGACTGGTGGCAGGAACAAGGTAGAAGTCTGGATACCTATCTGGTCTCGCGTTTGTGTCCGGAGTGTAAGCAGAAGTACCATGAAAGCGAACCGGAGATCATCGACTGGGTGGATCCCCACAGCGGAGAGGTGAGGCGTTTGCCCGCCTTGTGGGAGACGATTCGCAGCTGTTGTAGTCAGCACCCGGACTACATTACGCCCGAGACGCCGTTGACTTATGCTGTGTTTCTGACCTTCGTGGCCCATGACAATAAGCCTCTCACACCTGCGGAGCTCCACGAAGAGCTGCGTTATCGCCCGGCATCGACCATCTTGCGCACTCTGGCAGGGCACGAGATCTACTACGGCATCCGTCCGGTGCGGTCTCCCATCGTGCGCATCAGGCGCAAGGCAGCATAGAGAACTTCACCGGTCGAGGAGTTACCCGAAGCGCCACGGCCTCTGAAATTGCGTTATAACCCGGCTGCGGTGCTTTTTTGTTCATAGTGGTGGGTGACATTGTGTGGGATAAACCTAGTGTCTATTCGTTTTGCGAGAGAGGTTGTCTAGTATGGCACGTGCAGAGATCCATTCGGGTGTATGCGGGTTTGTGACCGTCGTCGAGGCGACAGCAGATGAAGGAGACCATCACCGCGTCCATCTCAAAATCACCAGCGATTGCAAAGCGTGTCAGCGGCTCGCTCAGGAATTGACTGAGGTGGATGCGCTGCGTGAATTCACCTTCCGCGGTGAAGGTCCTTTGACCCATCAGCTGGCGGCCAAATACCTGACCCACTCCGCCTGTCCGGTGCCGGCGGGCATTCTCAAAGCGGTGGAGGTGGCTGCTGGGTTGGCGTTGCCCAAGGACGCCATCATCAGGGTCAGCAAGGAGTGAGGGTTGCGCTCTGATGCGCCGATAAATTGACGGCCGCTCAGAACCCCATCAGCTGACTGAGATCCACCAACCCATCAGGCAACGCCGCGATAGTATAGACCAGCGCCAGGCGGTTGCGGCGTGTCGCTTCATCCTCGGCCATCACCAGCACCTTTTCGAAGAAAAGGTTGATGGCATCGGTCAGCTGGGCAAGTGCACCCAGCACGCTATCCACATCCCGCTGACCGGCAGCAAGTGGCGCAGTCACCTCGCGAACCTTCTGCCAGAGCGCCAGACTATCCGGATCGAGCGCTGAGGGATCGAGATGATAAGTGCGCACTTCCTCCCAGAGGGGGCGTACAATGCGCTTACAACGGGCATAGGCTACCAAGATGCGTTCCCAGTCCGGACGCTCCACCCAGCGCTGTAGCGCCTGCGCAGCGGCCAGGCAGCGCACCGGATTGTCTCCCTGCTCGGCCAGTGCAGCCTGCACGATATCGTAACGCAACCCTCTTTCGCGTAAAACCGTTTCCAGACGACGGCGGACGAACTCTGCGCAGGCAGCCAGAGCCGCTTGCCGGTCTCCAGCGGTTGCCACTCCGGAAATGTCCGGGAGGAATTGAGCAGCGGTTTGTAGCCCCTGCACCACCGAGAAGTCAATGCCGCGTTCCAGCAACACGCTCACCAATCCCAGCGCGTCACGCCGCAGGCCGTAAGGGTCGGCAGAGCCGCTGGGCGCCAGACCCACCATGAACAGGCCGGCCAAGCTGTCCAGGCGATTGGCGATTCCCAACACCAGGCCAGGCCGTGTCTGTGGCAGAATGTCACCAGCGAAGCGTGGCAAGTAATGCTCGAAGATCGCAGTGGCGACCGCTTCGCTCTCGCCAGAACGAAGCGCATACTCACGCCCCATCACCCCTTGCAAGCTGGTGAGCTCGACCACCATCTGGGTGGCCAAATCCGCCTTGCAGAGATGGGCTGCTCGGCGCAAGGTCTCCATTTCCTCGGGAGATAAACCTAGCTGCTCGCCGATGATGGGTGCCAGCTGCTCGATGCGCTTGGTCTTGTCCAATATGGAGCCCAATTGCTCCTGGAACAACAAAGTGTCCAGGCGTGGCAAGAAGCTCTCCAGCGGTTGGGCACTGTCCGCCTTGAAGAAGAACTCGGCATCATCATAGCGCGCACGCAGAACGTTCTCGTAACCCCGGCGCACGGTGTCCAGGTTTCGGGTGTCCCCATTGCGCACTGCGATAAAGTACGGCATCAGCTGCCCTGCTCGATTCATCACGGGGAAGTAGCGCTGATGTTTCTTCATCACAGTGATCAATACCGGCTCGGGCAGTGCCAGATAACGCGTGTCGAATGTGCCACGCAGCGCAGTAGGTTGTTCCACCAGGTTGGCCACCTCCTCGAGCAGAGCAGGATCATCCGGCACATAACCATCCACCTCGGCTGCCAGCCGGGCTGCCTGGTCGCGAATGGACACACGCCGCTCTGTTTCGTCTACCTGGATACTGTGTGTCGCCATCGTTGCGAGATAGGCGTTTGCACTTGGAATTTCGATGGGAGGGCTGTTTGCAGGTCGTGGCCCGCGACTGACGCGTCCACTCTCCACACCGGCATAGCGGAATGGTATCACGTCCTCTCCCAGCAAGCACACCAACCAGCGGATAGGCCGGCTGAAGCTGACGCTAGGGCTTTCACCACCGGCGCGTGGCGAAGGCAACCAGCGCATGCTCTTCTCAAACTTAAGGCCGGCGATGAGCTCGGGCAACGCTGTGCTGAGCACTTCACCCACCGGACGGCCTGGAACGCGCCGTACGGCGAAGACATAACGCCCCCCTTCTGCTTCGCGCACCTGCAAATCGGCGACCGAGAGCTGCTGGTTGCGGGCAAATCCCTCGGCCGCGCGTGTAGGTCTGCCTTCTGCATCGTAGGCCGCATGCGCAGGTGGACCTTTGACCAGCTGTTCCTCATCCTGCTGGCGCTCCGCAAGGTCATCGATCAACACCACCAATCGGCGGGGTGTGCCCATCACGCGCACGATTCCGTGTTTCAGCCGCAGCCGTTCCAGAAGCGCAGGTACTCCTTCACGCAGCTGGGCAAGCGCCGCGCTCAAATCTTGGGGAGGCAGCTCCTCGGTGCCGATCTCAAGCAAGAAGGGAAGCGGCTGAGTGGGTTGCGGGATCGGAGGCGCGCTCGCAGCAGGAGCAGGGCGCACAGACGGTTTCAGGAAAGGATAGCCTGCCTGTTCGCGCTGCTGGATGAAAGCTGCGGCGACTTGTCGCGACAGCTCCCGCATTCGGGCAAAATAGCGAGCACGCTCGGTCACCCCGATGGCGCCACGGGCATCTAGGATGTTAAACGTGTGCGAGCAACGCAACACATAGTCATGCGCCGGGACAACCAATCCACGCGCCAGACACTCCTTGGCCTCCTGCTCGAACATATTGTAACTTTGCACCATACGCGTGACATCGGCCACTTCAAAGTTGTAGGTGCAATACTCGACCTCTTGACGGCGCAAAATGTCGCCGTAGGTGTGTTCACCATCCCAGTCGATCTCCCAGACCGAGCTCACTCCCTGCAAATAAAGCGCAATGCGTTCCAAGCCGTATGTCAGTTCCACGGCGACTGGGTCGGTGTCGAACCCACCGAACTGTTGGAAGTAAGTGTATTGGGTGATCTCCAGACCATCCAGCCAGACCTCCCAGCCCAACCCCCAAGCGCCCAGGGCGGGACTTTCCCAATTGTCCTCCACAAAACGGATGTCGTGCTCCTCGGGCTTGATGCCCAATGCATATAAGCTTTCCAGATACAGCTCCTGAGGATTGCCGGGATCTGGCTTGAGGATGACCTGAAATTGGGTATGCATCTGCATCCGGTTCGGGTTCTCCGCATAGCGCCCATCGTCGGGACGGAAAGATGGTTCGACATACGCCACATTCCACGGCTCCGGTCCGAGCGCGCGCAGCGTGGTCGCCGTGTTCGCCGTGCCGGCGCCCACCTTTTCGCTGTAGGGGAACCATATAAGGCAGCCATAATCGGCCCAATACTGTTGCAGTTTCATAATAATCTGCTGAAAGCTGAGCGGTTTGGTCATGGCAATCCATCCCTCATTGTGAGGATTTTGTTGCGCGTCTGATCGATCTCACTCATCGGGTCATCTGGGGCGCTTCATCCCCATAGTATAGACCTTTAGTTCAGGAGCGATGCTCGAACGCATTGACCCACTGTTCGCGGCGCAAGCGGCGGATGAATTCCACCGACTTGAGCTGGCGTTCCAACACGTGGACGATGAAATCACGCAGGTGCGATTCCAGCTCCAGATGAATCTGGGCGCTTAACCGCAAGGTAGCAACCTGCTCCCATGGTTCTGTCTGCATATACCGCAACACTTTAAACGCGGGCAATGTCAACGGCGCCATAGACTCGACTTGTCCTTTGTGACGTGGACAAAGCACCCCTCCCATCGAGGGGCTGAAGTAGCTGGGCACAAGCTCAAGACGCTTCTGACAGGCAACACAGAAGTACAGCTGGGGACGATAACCCGTCAGCCCCAGGGCGTGCAGTTCAAAAAAGCGCAACGCCAGGAGGGGGTCGCGTGCAGTGCACAGTCGCTCGAATGTGCTTCGGGTCAGATAGAATAAAGGGGCATTCGCATCTTGTTCCTCAGTGAAACGTATGACCAGCTCCCCGACGTAATAGGCCATGCTGGCTCGTTCGAGATCCTCGTGCAATTGTCGGAACGGTTCCAGAACCTCTGCCTGAGACACGATATCCAACGTCGAACCACGTGCCACTAACAGGTTGACGTGGGTAAACAACTCCACATGGCCAGCCTTGCGACTGCTTACCTTGCGCACCCCCTTGGCCAATAAACGCAGACGGCCCAGGTGCGGGGTGAATACATGGAGGAGACGGTCCGCCTCGCCGAATTCGGTGCGATGGAGGATGAGAGCCTCAGTACGGTACAGACGTTCGCGTTCCATCATCCGTCCGCTCGCTCTTGCGACCTCTCGCTCACCAGATCGACATACTCGACCTTGACCAGATTCTTCGCCTCGACTTCCATCAATTCGAGCAACTCTCCGATCAATCGCGCTTTGTGTTCGGCATCGCGCGCCGACCATGTGCGACTCTTGATCTCCAGGAAGTGCGCATTGCCTGCTGGGGTCACGAGTTCGTCCAAGTTGACAGCGAAATCGGTATCCCGATACATGATGTGGAAGCGGTAACGATGCTTCACCACCTGCCGCTCCTCATTCGGTTTGAAAAATTCCCGGTAGAAACGCAAGCTACGGTTCGCAGGCGCAGTGTACCGCGAGCGCGTCAGCACCACCGAATGATCGTATTCCTTCTCGTACATAGGGAGCACCAGCGTGAGGGTGTATTCAACGCTTTGTATCTTGCCTTCCGCGCCCAAAACCTCATCTTCACGATAACGCAGACGACCCTGTTCACCTTCCTGGAACAACATATAAGTGTCATACTGGTTGCGCCGTGATGGGCGATTGATGCCCAGATTCATCCGCTCTATGCGCTCTTGCATCAGACGCACGTCGCTGAGGCGCACTTTGACTTGTACTTCATATGTCTCCTGCGGCACAATCCCCCCACCGACGGCCAACAGCTTGGAGAGCAAATTTCCCTCACGTGCCATGAGGAAGGAATCGATGCGCCGCGCAAATTGCTGCGCTTGATCACGCAGGACCTCCTCGTCCAGAGTCAGAAGGCGACGTTCTCGCATGAGCCATCTTCCGTTGACCATCAGGTCGCGCACGTCGCTGCTCTTCGTGGCGTAGACCAATTGCGAGTAAACGGCGTCTGGATCGCGGCGGAACGCGGGCAGTTGATGGGTTTGATTCAGGGTTACGACCGCAATATCCGCACACTTCCCCTCTTCCAGCGAGCCGATCGCATGCGCCAAGTGTAATGCCTTTGCGCCTTCAATTGTTGCCATCGCAAAGGCAACCGGGGCTGGCACGGCAACCGGGTCACCGGAACACCCCTTCGCTAGCAGAGCCGCCAGGCGGGTTTCTTCGAACATATCGAGGTCGTTGTTCGAAGCAGGTCCGTCAGTGCCGATCCCCACATGCAATCCCAGGTGGATCATCTTGGGCACATCCGCAACGCCGCTTGCCAGCTTCAGGTTGCTGCTGGGACAATGCACCAGGCCCGCATTGTGAGCTTGCAAAATATGCATCTCCCGTTCATCCAAATGGACACAATGAATGGCGATCAGCCGGGCGTCTAACACCCCATGACGTTCCAGCCAGGGGATGATGGGTTCGCCGTAACGAGCCTGCCAATCCTCCACCTCCTGGCGCGTTTCGGCGATGTGGATTTGCAAAGGCACGTCGTATTGAACCGCCAGACGGACGGCAGCATGCAGCAATTCCGGGGTGACGGTGTATGCAGCATGCGGCGCCACGCCGGGTACAATCAGCGGGTGTCCACGCCATCGCTCGATAAAGGTGCGCGCATATTCCAGGCTTTCCTCATAGCTGGTGGCATCTGGCGAGGGGAACTTGAGGAGGGTCTCAGCACATAGTGCGCGCATGCCAGCTTCCGCAGCCGCATAGGCGACCTCTTCTTCATAGTAGTACATATCGCAAAATGTACTGACGCCGGAACGGATCATCTCCGCGCATGCCAGCAAGGTACCCACCCGGCAGAAATCCGCCCCCACAAACTCACGTTCCACAGGCATCATATAGCCATACAGCCACACATCCAGCCGCAAGTCGTCGGCCAGTCCACGCAGCAACGTCATCGGCGCGTGGGTATGCGCATTAATTAGCCCAGGGATGATGGCACAATGGGTACAATCTACTGTCTGAGCTGCTTGGATGTGCTGTTCCAGCTCCGCTGTCGGGCCAACTGCCACAATGCCATTGCCGCGCACGGCCACTGCCCCATCCGGGATCGTGCGGCGTGCGGCATCCATCGTGACGACAATGCCATGGGTTAATAACCAATCGGCTGTGCGCACACTTATATGCTCCATTGGGGATTATGCCACGCCTCGGGTACAAAACAAGCCAGCAAGATGGAAACCGCTGGCTTGTGCTCAAAAAGTGCTCTGTGATTCACCTGGGACTGGCCATCAACCATCAGCGCCAGTCATCTTCATCTTCTTCATCCTCATCGAACAGGTCTTCCTCTTCCTCGTCTTCCCACTCCAGCGGCTCCTCGTCGAGAATTTCTTCTTCCTCCTCCCATTCTTCATCATCTTCCAACATCGCATCTTCGATGCCTTCGTAGGTGAGGCAACCGCCTTCAGGGTCATAGGTGATCTGCTCAGAAGAGCAAATACCATCGTCCCAGTGGATACAATCGCTTGCACGGCAGATAATTTTGGTCATTTTCTTTCCTCCGAACTGAAAGTGACAATCCGGCGGCATTCAAGGCCGACCGGCGGGATCCTTTCTCATGGGTTGACCGATTTAACTTCCCAGATGCTCAAGACGAATAAAGCGGCCATGATCAGCGCTGAAGCGACACACCAGATGCATACAGCCAGGATGACAAACAGTTCCAGATAGGTCAAATAGGCGGAGAACAACACTCCCAAGAGCGAGATGCCAAACATCGCGAGAGTGACATACGCTTCCAGATTCTCGCCTATGCGACGACGCGCGATCAACAATACCAGCAGAGCGATGTAGGCTAGCAGGCCGAAAACAGCGACTGGGATGCCAAACATGTCGGCATAGACACTCTGGGCAACCAGATCGCACCCTTGTGACTCCCCACAGATCACTGGTAGTTCGAACAGATGCGTATAGCTTAAGTAGCCCGCTACACCGATACCGGCACAGGTCAACAACACCATCAGCCACCAGCGCCAAGCAACGACCGGCGAAGCAGGTGGAACAGTCTTCAGATTGGCAGAACCCTCCATATGCACCCTATATGCCTTTTATTTCGGCAACAGACTATCGAGCAAGCTGCGCAGATCACTCTCGGACATAGCGCCCACATGTTTTTGTCCGTTCAGAAACCATGTGGGTGTGCCATCCACACCGGCCTGCCGGCCGGCGTCGAGATCCGCCTGCACCTGGGCGGCTTTGGCGCGTGAATCGAGGCAGCGGCTGAAAGCCTCCATGTCAAGTCCCAACTCCTGAGCATATCCTTTCAATCGAACTGTACTGTAGGCAGCCATACCGCCCCCACGGCTCGCGTAGAGAATGTCATGATATCGCCAAAAGCTCACCGGACTCTGATCGAGGGCGCACAGCGATGCCTGTGCCGCCTGCACCGACTCCGGCGTTAGAAAAGCAAAATTGCGAAATACGACCTGGAGCTTGCCTGTCTCGATATAGTCCGCGCTGATTGCTTCGAGGACATTTGCGAAATCAGCACAATGTCCACACAGGAAATCGGAGTATAGTTCCATCTTAAGGGGGGCATCGGGTGAACCCTTGTAGGGGTTGCCCGTCTGGGTCATGCCCGTCGGATAAGCGAATGCGACCTCAGTGGCGCGGCGCAGTCGCGTACTATTCAGGACAATCAGCAACGCAACGGCCACCACCACCGCGCCTATCACAAGGGTAATCTGGGTTGTAGTGATACCCCGCTTCCGTGCGACTGGTCGGCGTCGCGTCTGATAGGGGGAGCTCCCTTTGCTACTCATTTTTCGCCCGTCTTCCCTCGTCTGGCTGGCAAGCTCCGCGGATTTCGGAACCACCCTTTGGATCCACCATCAGGTTTATCGCCCAGAATCATCATGACTTGTTATTATCAAACATCGCCCGCGTGCGCCACAGCGCACAAGGAAAAATGGCCCCGACCGCGCTGTTGCCACGGCGCGCGGATTTTACTCCTATCACTTCCGACACGCAAAATTGGGAAAAGAGAGAGTGTTGAAAAAGTCGGTGGAAATTCGGACGGACTGAACGTGTGTGGTAGAATAAGGGCAAAATCTAAGTGAGGCAGTGCAATGGGTACGAAGCGC
>QEXY01000157.1 GCA_003130875.1 Ardenticatenia bacterium | reverse complement strand
GGGGATAGCGCTTTGCCAGATCCCGGTACGTTGCGGCAGCGCCCACGAGATCGTCAGCGGAGGCTTGCAAATTGGCAGCCCGCCAAAGCGCCTGCGGCGCCAGCGGAGAGGCCGGATACTGGGTCACAAACTGGCGGTAAACCTGCAATGCCCGCTCGGTATCTCCGCGCAATGCATATGCGGCGGCCATCTCCAGCCAGGCATCTCCAAAGCGCTTGCTCTGGGGCACTTGGTCGATCAACTCCCGAAAGCGCTGGATGGACTGACTGAGATTGCCGTTTGCCTTCAGGGAAAGCGCCAGATACCATAGCGCTTCACCTTCATGTGCATCCACCTTACGCTGCACCACACGGGTCAATGCGTCAATTGCCGGCTGGTATGCTTTGGCATAGTAATCCACCAGACCACGCTGGTAATCGTCCACCGGCACTCCTGCGTTCACCAGTTCGATGAGTGATAAATAGGCGTATTGGGTGGTGGGATAGCGGTTGACGGCCTCGAGATAGCGCTGTTGAGCCGCCTGTCGGTCGCCTGCTTGGAGGAGTGCCTGTGCCGCCAGGTACAAAATGCGCGATCGATAGGCATCGATGCGCGCCACGTTGAGAATAGCATCGTATTGCTTCACCGCTTCCCGCGGGCGATTGCGTGCCAGCTCTGCCTGGGCAATCCCCTCCCGCATATAAACCAGCCACGAGTTTTCCTGGGCCGTCTGCACGCCCTCTGTATATGCTTGGACCGCCGCAGCATAGTCGCCCAGCTGCATAGCTGCCTTGCCGATGCCATCATATGCTTCCATAGCCAGCGCCTTGTCGAGACGCAAGTATTGGCGATAGGCCGCTAGAGCGTTGCGCCATTCTTGCAACCCCTCGTAGGCGCGTGCTAACATGAACTGGGCGGCTGTAAGGCGTCGATCATCGGGATAGGCGGCGATGAACTCCTGTAACGTGGACACTGCGCCGGCATAGTCGGCGACGTCCAGCCGACTCCGAGCGCGCCAAAAGGCGGCTTCCCGACGTTCCTCGTCGCTGGCTCCGGGATCGGTGTACAGGGCATCAAATTCCTGCCTGGCGCGGGCGAAGTCCCCCCATTCAAAAGCCTGGCGCGCAGACGCCAAGCGCTGACTGGGCACAGGGGTCGCAGTGGGAGTTAGTGTGGGGGTGGGTGTCTGCGTGGCCGTGGGTGTGGCGGTGGACGTCGGGGTACGTGTGGGTATGGGGGATATTCCTAACGCCAGCTCAAAGGGGGGACGAGTTGCTGGGATGCGCGCCGGTGCCTGACGTGTACATGCCAAGAGCATTATGATGCACACCCCCCCAATCAACCATACCGTCCCTCTCTTCATAGGCCCGTATTATGCCCACAAAGGGTGGAAATACCAAAACGTCGGATAGAGGTCTCGACAAAGGCCCATCTTAGAGGAGACACCCTTCCGCTTCGTCGGGGGCGGTCTGCGTCATAGTCTCCTGGGCACGCTGCATCTCGCGTGCCAGAAAAGCTCGCGTTACGCCTGAATCCACCACCGACCACGGCAGGGTTTCGTCGTACGAACGCGCGCGTAAATACTCCTGGACGGACAACCCGGCGCGTTTTAATGCCCGCTTCCATTCGCGCAGGCTGGTGCGTTCCATTTCGATCAAAACCTTTCCCAGACGGCGGTCGCCACGGGCCAGCGCACCTTCCACTTCAGCCCAAGCAGGACTGTCCGAACGCACAGTTACGCGCCAGGGTTGCAAGCGTTTTTCAAGGTAAGCGATCCGTGCCGCTAGGACGTCTGCCGGCGCCATAGCAGCCCACTGGAAGGGTGTATGGGGCTTGGGCACGTAAGGGGTGGCATTGATCACAATATGGCGCGGAAAGCGCGCACGCACTGCCGAGATGAGATCGACAATCGCTTCCACATCGGCATCGGTCTCACCGGGGTGGCCTATCATAAAGTACATCTTGAGCTGGGGAAAGTTATACCGCGCCGCTAAGCTGACCATCTCCAGCAGTCGGGTCTCGTCCTGAGGCTTGTTGATCAGCTGGCGCAGGCGCGGTGAGCCCGCTTCGGGCGCAATGGTGAGCGTCTGGGTATCGCTCTCGGCAAGAGCTCGCATGAGCGTCTCAGATAGACTATCGATGCGCAGCGAGGATACTGCCACCTTTAATCCCATACGGCGCAGTTCTGTCACCACTGGGTCAATTTGGGGATGGTCGCTCACCGCCGCGCTGACCAGGCCGACTTTGTCGCGGTATTTTTGCACTTCACGTGCTAAGTTGAGGACAACCTCCATGCTGACATAGCGCGTCGGGCGATAGGTAAAGCCGGTCAGGCAAAAACGGCAGCTGCGCCAACAACCCCGCCCGATCTCGATCAATCCACGGTCGCCGAATTCGGTATGGGGCGTGTAGATTTGGGTCATAGCAGGGCTCGCGTCCAGGTCACGCTGCCACACGCGTCGCACCGGCGCATTGTGGCGCATTGGAACATAGAGGCCGGGCAGGGCAGCCAGCAAGTCCAAAGCGCGCGGTCGAGCGACGTGACACGCCTCCGGCAGGACCTCTAACAGAGAGGGGAGGAGCGCTTCGGCTTCCCCAACGGCAAAGATATCGAGGATGTCGGCCAGCGGCTCCGGGTTGGCCGAAACGGCCGGGCCACCTGCTATCATAAGTGGCCAGGTCTCGTCGCGTTGCGCTGCGAGGAGAGGGATGCCAGCACGACGCAATATGTCCACAATGTGAAAATAATCCAGCTCATACGAGACTGTGAAAGCAAGCGCTGAAAACTCTTGGAGAGGACGTTGTGATTCCAGAGAAAGGGGCAGTTCCTCTTTCTGGGGATGGGTCTCCACGCTATGGAAGACCCTTTCGCACACCACATCGCGCGGCTGATTGAGCCATCGATACAGGACGTGAACCGCTAAGCTGCTCATGCCAATATAGTAGGTGTTGGGATAGACCAACGCTATGGGGAGGCGTCCGCCCCAATCTTTGTGGATCACCCCTTCTTCTTGACGCAGGAGGCGCTTCATCTGCGCAACTAGACGGTAGGCAATGCCCATCATCCTGATCCTGATTGGAGGCGAGCGCCCCTTACGCTCAATGGCGCGTCAATCCCCACAACAACGCCAACCCCGCAGCGGCGAGCAATGTCGTACTCATCCAGCTCGGTCCTTCGTTGAGGCGGAGAAGGATACCGGCGATAAGCAGGCTGGTGAAGATCACCCCCCAAGTGAGCCGCTCCAGCGAGCGTTCCATGCGACGTAACATGCGTTCGGCATTGGGGGCTAAGCTCGCTATGGTGGCCAGCTCGCCGCGTTCTGCCTGGGTCAACAAGCGATCCAGCCGCGTGGGCATCATCCACATCGTGCGCATCATCTCCAGCATCCGGTCCAGCCAATTCTCCCAATCGCGGCTGAGCTCCTGGCTGGCGAGCTGCTCGGCAAACGGAAGTGTCTCGGCCCATGGGTCGAATTCGGGGTTCAAGCTCGTAGCAATGCCGGCCAAAATACCGATAGCACGCACCACAAAGAGCACATCGGAGGGAAACTGGAACGGCATTTCAAAGATGATGTCCCGATATTCGCGCCACAAGTTTTGTGCCTCGTTAAACGCCACGTAGCGCAGCTGGTTCATCTTGATGCCGTACAATCGTTTCAGCAACGTTTCGTGTAGTTCCTCGACCCGCTTGCGGTCGGCGCCGGGCAACAACACGTCCGCATCTATGTAAGCCTGGACGATGCGGCGCGCATCGCGGGTGGCCAGGCCGAGCAACAGCTCGCGTGCCTGGGCACGCAGACGCTCCGGGACAACAGCCATCATGCCGAAGTCCACGAAGATGATTTGGAAGTGTCTGTCTCCAGATTCCGGCGCAAGCTTGCCCTCCTCCACCGGCCGCACAAAAAGGTTGCCGGGGTGCGGGTCGGCATGGACAAAGTTGGTGATGAAGATCTGCCGCAAATAAGCACGATAGACGCGGCGTGCCACCTGCTCGGGATTGATGCCGCGTGACCGCATCGTGGCACAATCGGTGATCTTGATCGCGGCCACATTTTCCATCGTGAGCACCCGGGGCGTGGTGTAGTCCCAATAGATGCGCGGCACCACGATATGGGGATCGTCGGCAAAATCCTGGGCAAAGCGCTCGGCATTCTTGCCCTCGGCGATAAAGTCCAGCTCGGCGCGCGTGGTGTTGGTGAATTCATCGAGCAGGCGTTCCATGTTCACGCGGCGCGCGATAGGGGGATAAAGCTGGAGCAAGCGGCCGGCAGCACGGATGGCGGCCAGATCGGTCTCAACGATGCGTCGGATGCCGCTGCGCTGTACCTTGACCACCACCTCATTGTCCTCGTCCTCATCGCCTTGGGAGACCGAGGGTGATGGGCAACGCAGGCGCGCACGATGCACCTGCGCCAGGGAAGCCGCAGCCTCCGGAATGGGGGCAAACCAGGCAAACACCGCTTCGGCCGGGCGGCCGAATTCTTGGGCAATCGTGGCGTGGATTCGGCTGATGTCTTCTGCCGGCACTTCATCCTGCAAGTCGGCCAGCTCAGCAATCACTTCGGCAGGGAGCACGTCCACCCGGATGCTGAGGAACTGTCCCAGCTTGATCAGCACTCCACCCAGCTGCACGGCCAGCTGGCGATAGCGGCGCGCGAGGCCACACCACCGTTGCATAGCGGTGTGTATGGCAAGGTAACGCACAACGGGCACATGGCTTAGCAGGATGTCCCACCAGATAATGGATAGCAGTGCTGTGAGAAAAAACCGCATGACGCGCAGATAGCGCACCAGATCGACCGGATAGGACGGTTGCGATGATGGGGAACCGGTCCTCTCAGAGGTCTGCGCCTGCGTATCCCAACTGATCCGCTGTTGCTCGGGGGAAGGTGGCATCACAATGTTTCTGCGAGTGCCTGCAACCGCTCGAGCTGTTGACTGATGCCGAGCAGGTGAGTGTGCGTCTCGTTGAGGCGTGCTTGTTCAGCGCGCACAAAGCGGGTGTATGGGGCGATCGCCTCACGGATGCGTTGCACGCTGCGTTCCAATTCGTGGTCAAACTGGCGCGTCAGGGCTGACATGAGCTGGCGGCGGACTTCGCCGATCTTGCGGCGCAGCTCCGCCTTGGCCTCACGGCGGCGCGCCGGGATGACGAAGAGACCTAAAGTAGCGACCAAGCCAGCGGTCAGCAATCCTGTCACGTCGGCGAGCGTCGTGGTGGCCAGCAACATCACCAGCGCGCCCAGGCCGAGGGCGCTCACTTCAATCAGAGCAGTGCCGGCCACAGCCATCCGCACCGATTCGGCAAGGCGCTGCGCCTCGCGCTCGTGATCGTATTCCTCAATGGCATTTTGTGCCGCCCGCCCAACGCTCTCCAGCAGGCGCGCACGATCGTAATCGAACGCACCTCCTACCCGACCCACCATACGATCTGCATGTTCCGTCTGCCGTCGTTCTATCCGCTCCATCACAGCCTGCCATTGACGCAGCTCGCTCGCCACCAGCCAGTCGATCACCTGACCCACACGTTGTTCGACCTGTTGCGGAGCATTGGCAATCACCACGCGCGCAAAATCCGCCTTGACTTTCTCCTTGTTCAGCAGATCGAAAACACGCGCCAGACGCACTATCTCGTCGAAAAACTCGATCCCACGTTTTTCCAGCTCGTGCAGCACGTTTTCCACGTCGGCCAAGCGGAAGCGGAAATCGCGCTGCATATCCTGCCGATATATCTCCAGCTGTGTCTCAATGTCCTGGATGGTGACCAGGTCGTCGTGCAACAAGTCGAGACGCTCTTGCGCGATCTGCGAGTATTTGCCAACCACATAACGTGCCACTCCCAGCGGATTCAGCAGTTTGAGCCGGATACGTTCTCTCTCGTCCAGGGTATCCACAATGTAGCGCTCGAGCGGCGCAAAGCGGCTTTCCTCCATCAACGTGCCATCACCGTTACGCTTTGCCTGCTGTGCCAAGCGTGCAGAGATCGGGAAGATCTCCGGAGTAAAGCCCAACATATCGCGCGCGTTCTCAGCGATGAAGGAGACGATCTTGCCCACGTCTTCCGGATGCTCCAGGATGTCGATTTTGTTCACTACGAGTACCACCTTCTTACCCCACTCGCGAATGCGCTGTAAGAAGGCACGTTCGCTTTCGGTAAAAGGACGATCTGCCGAGGTGACAAAGAGCACCATATCCGAGCGGGGGACAAACTCGCGGGTGATCGCTTCATGCTCGCGCCGAATGGCGTTGGTGCCGGGGGTGTCCACGATGTTGATCTCACGTAGCACCTCCAGCGGAGCTGTGGTGACCTCCGTCACTGTGTCGATGAGGTTGTGTTCATTGCGGGCGCCATATTTTATCAGATGGATGCGCGTCGTAGTGGGCGTGACGCCCTCCTGGAGCAGCGGCTGGCCCAGCAAAGCGTTGATCAGAGCACTCTTACCCGCGTTGAATTCTCCGACGACCACCAACAGGAAGAGCTCGTCCAGCTGTTGGATAGAGCGCTCCAGAGTCGCCTGGTCCTCTATCGCGGCATCGAAGCGCGCCAGCACTGCCTGTAATTCATTCAGACAGCGTCTTTCTTCACTCAGCAACGCATCTTGCTGCGGGGTGAGAATAGCACGCACCATATGGGATCACTCTCTACCATAGCGTGCAATGGCACGTTCTATTTCGCGGCGTGATTCCCGCTCCCGCAGGGCAGCGCGCTTGTCAAACTGTTTCTTACCACGTGCCAGGCCGAGTTCCACCTTGGCTAGATTGTTTTTCAGATACATGCGCAACGGGACCAGCGTAAAACCCTTCTCCTGCACTTTTCCGATCAGGCGGTTGATCTCGTGACGGTGCAGGAGCAGTTTACGAGGACGGCGCGGGTCATGGTTGAAGTGCGAGGCGCCCCGATAGGCCGCAATATGGGCATTGAGCAGCCATACCTCGCCTTCTTTGATGATGGCAAAGCTATCGCGCAGGTTGACCTGACCCGCACGCACCGATTTGATCTCTGTGCCGGTGAGGGCAATACCGGCTTCGAGTGTATCCTCGATGAAGTAATCGTGATATGCCTTGCGGTTCGTCGCAACCGTCTTGGTCGCTTCGGCCTTTGTCTTCACAGTTCCCTCTGGAGAAGGATCTCCACCGCACGTTCCAGCTGCGGGTCGCGTTCCGCTTCAAAATCTTCGAGAGTGCGCTCGACAAGGATGTCCGGCGCAATGCCGTTGTCGTTGATTTGGCGCCCCTTCGGCGTCAGCCACTCGGCAATGGTCACCCGCAGCTCCGAACCATCGCTTAGGGTGTGCGGGATCTGCACCGTGCCTTTGCCGAACGATGGCTCTCCTACGATGGTGCCACGTTTGTAGTCCTGGATGGCGCCGGCGACGATCTCAGCCGCGCTCGCGCTTCCCTGATTGATCAGCACCACCAATGGAATATCGGTGGCCACACCGTCAGGCAGCGCCTCGAAAACCTGTTCCGTGCCACCCTTCTCGCGTTCGATGGTGATCACCCCGTCGGCGATAAACTGACTGCCCACCGCAACCGCTTCATCCAACAAGCCACCCGGGTTATTGCGCAGATCAAAGATCAACCCCTTGAGCGGGCCTTCCGATTGGAGCTTGCGGACCGCCTGGGCTACCTTGTCCGCCGCCCCTCGACTGAACTCGGACAAGCTCACGTACCCCAGATCGCCTTCCAGGCGCTTTGCCTCGACAACTTCGATCTCGATACGGGCACGGGTGACCGTCACATCGAACGGCTCTTCGACCCCCTCACGGAAGATCGTCAATGTCACCTTGGTGTTCGCCGGACCTCGGATGAGCGAAATCGCTTCGTAGAGGTTCATCCCCTCAGTGGGAACGCCATCGATCTGGAGGATGACATCGCCACGCTGCAAGCCTGCCGCAGCCGCTGGGCGACCGGGATACGGTTCCACAATGATCAGGCGCCCCATCTGATCCATCCGCACCGCTGCCCCGATCCCTTCGAAGCTGCCGCTGGTGTCCTGACGGAAGATCTCGGCCCGGGTGGGGTCGATAAAAGCGGTGTTCGGGTCGCCGAAAGAACTGACCATGCCCCGGATAGCTCCATAGACGCGTTCCCGCACTGGGGGTACCTCCCCGTAAAAGCGCTGTTCGATGAACTGCCAGGCTTCCCAGAAGACTGCAAATTCCGCGGGCTCACCTCCACTTTCCGCTGGGGACTTCGTGGCTGCCAACACGCTTCCCAATGTTTCCGGTCCGAGCGGATACAGGGTGCGCAAAAAGTACCCTGTGCCAAAGGCGGCTATCATCAACACAGCCGCTAGCATGGCCATCACCCATAACTTGATAACCGATTTTAGAAACTCGCCGATGCTCATAGATTATCCCCTATGATAGTTAGGGAGCTATCGCAACACGTTCGCGCAAATAGGTGATAGCGCGTTCGAGCTGGGGATCATGTCCGGCAGCTCGCTCTTCATCTGATATCGGGACGATGATGTCCGGTTGCAGGCCCTGGGTGTCGATGCGTTGGCGGTTCGGCGTAAGCCAACGTGCCACGGTGATGTGCACAGACGATGCATCGGACAGGTCGAAAACCAGCTGCACCGAGCCCTTGCCAAAGGTCTTCTCCCCGATCAACACGGCGCGCTTGTGGTCCTGCAAGGCACCAGCGACGATTTCGGAAGCGCTCGCCGTGCCTCCATCGACCAGGACCACAAGTGGCTGTTGAATGGCCAGTCCTCCTGGCTTAGCCGGGTAACTCTTCTCCGCCTGGTCGCGTCGCTCCTCAAACAACACAACCCCTGAATCAAGGAACTCGCTTGCCACGTCAACGGCCGCATCCAGAATGCCTCCGCCATTGCCGCGAAGATCTAAGACGAAGGTGCGTGCCCCTTTGTCCAGCAAGTCCTGCAGTGCACGGCGTGTTTCCTCGGCCGTGCGTTCGGTGAACATTCGGATGCGCAGGTAGCCGATAGTCTCGTCCTGCTCCAGGATGCGCCACTCCACCGAAGGTGTCTCGATCAGCTCACGCGTGACAGAGATCTCCAAAGGATCGGTCATACCAGCGCGTTTCAGCGTAAGGCGCACCTGTGTACCCACCTCACCACGAATGAGCAACACGACCTCCTCGGTCCGCATCGTGGCCGTGATCATGGTGTCATCCACCTGGATGAGTTGATCACCATTTTGAATGCCCGCCCTTTCGGCGGGAGAGCCAGGCATCGGTTGCAGGATCACCTCACCCTCCTTGCCCCGGGTGACCAAAGCCCCGATACCCCCAAACCGCCCCTGGAGATCTGCCTTCTCCAGGGCGCGCGGTTGCGGCTCGACAAAGATCGTGTACGGATCTTGTAGGGTGGCCAGGGCGCCGCGAATGGCGCCATACACGGGGGTCGGCGCGGCAGGAATATCGCCGTAGTACTTTTCCCGGACAAGCCGCCAGACTTCCCAAAAAAGATTGAATTGGGCGCGTTCTTCGTCGGTCGGATTGTCACGGGTGAGATACCAATGCACGCCAAATCCGGTCGCCGCTCCCAGGGTAAATAGCAATGCAGCAGCCACTAACGTCAGGAAAATGCGAATACGCAAGGGCAGCACTTCGTTCAAATCCGGGATCATAGAGTTCGTTTCGATTGTAACACGCGCATAAGGGCGGGGCAAATCGTTCTTGCGAACTCTTCTGTTTCTGCCAACTGATTTCCCAAAGACACCGAACCATGCCATGATGTGGTACACTGTTTGAGCGCCAGGTTGAACATCACATGCGGCCGATCCAGTACCCCATCATAAGACATGTCAGCTCCCTCGTGGTTATCGCTTTGATAACTTGGACGTTGGGGCATCTGATACTCTTAGTGGCGGATGCAGCTTGGGTGCGCGCGGGGGGGGTGCTGTTCCTGTGGGGTGCTGTGGGGGTGCTGTGGGGTGAGGTGCTGCTCAATGACCTCGGCCGTATTGCGAAGTTGGTGCTTGGCCTGGGTTTCGGATATGCCTATATCCTCTGCTCGACGTTGTTGCTCTCCTACCTTCCCGGTCCTCTGCCGGGTCTGGCCGAGTTGGCCGGACTTGACCTGTTTGCACTTGTGGCGCTCTCAATCCTTCTGAAGCGCCGATTCGCGTTGCCTCATCACCCCAGCGGTGAACCCTTGCCGCGTTCCGTGATCATTCTTCTGGCAGTCATCATCACCGCCGGTGCCTTGTTCCGCTTTATAGAGCTCGGCTACAGTGAATTTCAGGGCGATGAAGCCCTGGTGATGCTGACGGCAGCCGACATATTGGAAGGCCATGAGGATGTGCTCTTCTTGCGTGGCAAAGGGCCCGCTGAGGTGTTGTTGCCCACGGCGCTCTGGAGGCTCACCGGTGTCGTCGATGAAGCGGCGGCACGTCTACCGTTCGCGCTGGCGGGGAGTTTTGTCCCATTGCTGGGCTTCCTGCTGGCCAGCAACTTGTTTGAGAACCTGCAAACGGCAACCGGCATCGGCGTGGTGACGTCTGCGCTTCTTGCGTTCAACGGCTTTATGGTGGCCTTCTCGCGCATCGTGCAGTACCAGGTCCTCGTGATATTCCTGAGTGGGCTGGGGCTGTGGTGCGGCTGGCAGTGGCGAAGCAGCGGAAGTGCGCGCTGGCTGATGTTGTGCGCACTCTTCGTAGGCAGTGCTCTGCTCGCTCATTACGATGGGCTCATGGTGCTCCCCGCAATTCTCTATGTAGTGGTCACAGCTTGGCGCCGACACACACACCGAGAGAACAAGGCTCGCTCTCTTATATCTATCGCGGCTGCATTCGCTCTGGTATGTTGCGTGGCTGGTCTGTTCTACCTGCCCTATGCCCTGGATGCCCAAGCGGTGCACACCGGCGACTATCTCGGTGAGCGCATCGGCAGCGCATTGGTCAAGAACAACCTGGCAAGCTTCCAACATTTCAACGTGTTTTACACTTCGTTTTATTACTATGCACTGAGCGGTCTGTTGGTGCTCGCTTTTCTGGTCCAGGCATCCCAACATCCATATGGCCTGCGGCGGTTGCCTTGGGTGTCTCGCTGGTTTTCCTTATTTTTGGCGCTTGCTGTGATTGTGTTGTTCTGCCGGCCGGAGATCTTGCGTACCCCTTCCCTCGATCTCGCTTTCGTCCCCTTTATGTTGCTGTGCATCGGCGCCTTGAGCTCGGCAGCACTAAGTGATGGGCAGCGCGCTGTGGTCTTATGGCTGGCGGTCCCGTTCCTGGGCTATAACTTCGCGGTGGCGTTGCCGTTGACCCACATTTATACCGTTGTGCCGGCGTGGACACTGCTCGCAGCAACGATGGGGATGACCATCGTGCATCCGTTGATCACCTCTGCGAACGTTCTATCGTGGCGCTGGTGGGCTGCTCGTCTGATAATCGTGCTGAGCGGCGTGGTCGCGGCGTTATGGGCGGGCTACTTGACACTCGCTTACCTGCGCCACGATGTCGAATTCCTGGCGGACTGGCCGCGCAGCCAAAGCGCGTTATATTGGACACCTTATTCTAACCCGCCTCCTACCGGTTTTTTCGGCTTTCCGCATCGCAGCGGCTGGAAGGCAGTGGGAGCGCTGTACGCGAATGGGCAGTTGCGGGGCGACTATGGCAGCAACGAGGAACCCGACATCACCACCTGGTATACACGCCACGCACCCCGGGCGTGTGATACATCTCCCGAGCACTATTTCATCGCCAGCGATGTGGTCGATGCGTGGCCGGTCAAGATGTCCCACGTTCGCGAGGAGTACGAGACGTTTGCGGAAATCCGATTGCCCAACGATGAGGGTCTGGTGATCTATCGCGCCAAACCCGCCGGTACGCCGCTAGGTCTGCTCAGTTTTGACTCGTTGGCAGATGCGTTTGACCGAACGGCTGCGCCTGACGCTTTTGCGCGCTCAGCGCATGTCACACGTCATACGGAGGCGGAGCTGGGGGGCATCGTGCGGCTGATAGGCTATGATCTGGACGAGCAACGCGCCTATTCGGGAGGGCGCCTGACGGTGACGTTATACTGGCAGGCGCTGAGCACAATCGAAGAGGACTACCACGTATTTGTCCATTTGGAACAGGGGACAAACATCTGGGCGCAATCCGATGGGCGACCTGTCTGCTGGACGTATCCCACCACCGTCTGGCGACCCGGACAGATCATCGCCGATCATCACGCCCTGCCCATTCGGGCTGAAACACCACCTGGCACGTATCCTATTCTGGTTGGCATGTATCGGCCGGATGATGGGCAACGGTTGGAAGTGTTTGACCCTGCCGCCCGCCCGGTCGCCAATGCGATACACATAGCAACCGTCACGATCCAGGCGCGCTGAGCGCTGGGGATACCTGATCAGCGGCGGGAGGTGCTCCGCTATGATGGCGACAACATCGCTACTTGTGAAATCATGAACTGGCGTGCTTGCTCTTCGGGGCATACAATAATAAGGTGATCTGCCAGAATTGACTTTTAAGAACAAATGTGCTATCCTAAAAGCGATAGATGAAAGAGAATCGGTTTTTCTCAGAAGGAGTGTGCCCCTATGGAACACAATTCGGAGGGACGCCGGAAGGCGCTGGAATCCGCTTTGGCCAACCTGCACAAGCGGTTTGGTGACGGGGCTATTATGCGGCTCGGCGAGAAGCCCTACGCAACTGTGGAGGTTATCCCAACAGGCTCGCTTTCGTTGGATATCGCTTTGGGGGTGGGGGGCATACCTCGTGGACGCATCACCGAGATTTATGGACCAGAGGCGTCGGGCAAAACCACCCTATGCCAGCATATCATCGCTGAGGCCCAGAGGCGTGGGGGCAATGCCGTGTTTATCGACGTAGAGCATGCCTTCGACCCCGCTTATGCTGCCCGCTGCGGTGTGGATATCGACAATCTGTACATCGCACAGCCTGACACCGGAGAACAGGCGCTGGAAATCGCCGAAGCGCTGGTGCGCAGCAATGCCATTGATGTGGTCGTGGTGGATTCGGTGGCCGCCCTGGTGCCACGCGCGGAGATCGAAGGGGAGATGGGCGATGCACACGTAGGGCTCCAGGCACGCTTGATGAGCCAAGCGTTGCGCAAGCTGGCAGGCGCGGTCAAGCAAAGCAACACGGCCTTTATCTTCACCAATCAGCTGCGCCAGAAGATCGGGGTGATGTTTGGCAACCCCGAGACCACAACCGGCGGGATGGCATTGCGTTTCTATGCTTCGGTGCGGTTGGACATGCGACGGGTAGAAGCGATCAAAGATGGCAGCGAGATCATTGGCAATCGTACCCGCGTGACGGTGACCAAAAACAAGGTCGCACCTCCATTTCGCAAAGCTGAGTTCGATATCATGTACAACGAGGGGATCTCGAAGGCAGGGGATGTGTTGGACATCGCTGTAGCGCAGAATATCGTGGAAAAACGTGGTGCGTTCTACCTCTACGGCGAGATGCGCCTGGGGCAGGGACGCGAGAACGTCAAACAATTCCTGCGGGAAAACCCCCAGCTGTTGGAAGAAATTGAGGGGCGCATCCGTCAAGCGCTCGACATCTCCAACGTCGGAAGCGTAATCTCAGCTGCTGGAAGCCGATCTTCAGATGATGAATATCCCGAGGAGATCCCTGAGGCAGATCTGTAGCCATGCGCGCCGAGCTGTTCACCGATCCCTCCGTCTTTGTCCAGCTGGCCGATGAATGGGACGATCTCCTGGCGCGTGCGGTGGTGCCCTCCATCTTTCTCTCCCACCGCTGGCAGAGCACCTGGTGGCGCCACTTCGGCAATGGGCATCTGCTCTTGATCACCGTGCGTGATGAAGCCAACCGACTTATGGGCCTCGCCCCCTTGTTCTGCTCGCAGGAAAGCCCGGAGTGTGTCTCCTTCATCGGATGTGTGGATGTCTCGGATTATCTCGATTTCATCGTGGATCGTTCCCATGCCGAGGCGGTTTATCAAACCCTGTGGGAGTTTACTTGCAGTCCGTATATGCCGCGATGGGAGGCGCTCAATTTGTGCAACATCCCTGCAGCGTCACCCACCTGTGAGCGGTTATCCGCCTTGGCGCAGGCAGCCGGCTTCGCCAGCAGTGTGACCCAGGAAAGTGTGTGTCCAGTGGTCACCCTGCCCGAATCATGGGAGGCTTACCTGGCCAGCCTGGACAAGAAACAACGCCACGAGATACGCCGCAAACTGCGCCGCGCTGAAGAATCAGCCGAGGTGCATTGGTATGTGCTGGGGCAGCCTGATGAGGTCGCCGCACACATCGAGTCCTTTATCGAATTGCACCAGAAAAGCACCGCTGAGAAACGGGATTTTTGGGATGAAAAGATGGTGGCATTCTTCCGCGCCATATCCCGCAGCTTTGCCGAGGCAGGTTGGCTAAAGCTCTACTTCATCGAGTTCAACGGTGAACGCGCGGCCACGTTTATGTGCTTTGACTACCGCAACGAGATCCTCGTTTATAATTCGGGTTACGATCCGGAACGCTTTGCATGGCTGAGTCCGGGGATCGTGCTGAATGCGCATATCATTGAACATGCGATTCAGTTAGGGCGTCGCCGATTGGACTTCCTGCGCGGCGATGAAGAATACAAGTTCCGTTTTGGCGCAATGCCGGAGCCGGTCTATCGCTTGCGCATCGAACGCCTGAGCTCGTAATGGCGATCGCAGGAAAATTTATCCGCGCCGGGAAGGGAGTTTGGGCAGTAGCCAGGACAGAAAGGCATCGATAGAGCGCGTCTGGATAAACACGGAGCCCGGCCCGGTTAAATCCACCACCAACCCTTCCTTGCTCAAGAAAGTGGATTTGATGCTCCCGACGGGGCGCACTTTGAACCCGATATTGTCGGGAAATGCCACAAGGTGCCCGCTGTCCACCGTATAACGTTCTCCAGGTGACAGATCTCGACGGTGGATCGCCCCATAGGCGGATATAATGGCTTTGCCGCTCCCGGACACGCGCAGCATAATAAGCCCCTCAGAACCGAAGAACGCGCGTGCCCCACCCCATGTCGTATCGATGCGCAAGCTCGTCTCCGCAGCGACGAAGGAGCCGGACTGGATCAGCATCGATTGGTTCTCCAACTCGAGCACCACGAGGTCGCCCGGGAGCGCCGGCGCCAGGGTGATCTCTCCCCCTCCCGCCGGTGCCCGAAAGACGTTCTGGAAAAAGCTCTCGCCACCGGCAATCGAACGTGTCAGGGACTTGAGCAAACCACCTGTGGCCTGTGTCTGGAGGCTGACTCCGTCGGACATGCTCACCATCGAGCCGGCTTCAACGCGGATCTCCTCATGGGGAGCGAGTCGCACCAACGCCAACGAGTACGAGGGGCGATACACGATTTCGACATCCATTCGGGCTCTCCTGCTTCCTACACGGTGCTGGCAGTTGCTTCATCATCTGGACGAGGGATGCAACGTTCCAGCCATTTCAGCTGCGCTTCGACTTGGCCAATGCGGAATTGCCACACCAGCCATTCAAATGGACAGGTGGCACGACATGCTTCGGCACGTGCCGAGTAGTTCGTCAACCACTCCAGGCAGCGCATGCGCTGAGCGCGCACCAATTGAAAAACTGCCTCCGCTCCCTCGCGACGTGCAAAGTACAGCTTGATCAAAAACTCCAGGCGGATGTCCCGTGGACGTTCCACGGGAGCAGCTACCCAGGAGGCAAATGCCGCACTGCCTGCCTGGGTCAGGTGGAAGATGCGGCGCGTCGGGCGATTCTCCTGGGGTTCCAGGGAGACGGTGACGTAACCTTGCTCTTCGAGCTTCACCAACAGAGCGTATAGCTGGCTGCGCGTGATGCGCCATACGACCCCGATCCCATCCGGCTGGTGGAGCTCGCGATATATGTCATAGCCATGCATAGGGCGCTCATTGAGAAAACCCAAGAGCGTATACTCGATGAAGCGCGACGAGGAAGGTATCGAGGCCATGCAACACGCCTCCCTATCACCCGCATATCTCAGGGTGTAGACCGATTGTAACGGGACCGAAAAGGTGTGTCAAACGCTTCTACCGGTGGGCCACGGGGGAGAATGCCGCGGGATCAACCCCACAGCTGGTGGCGCCGCTCAGCTCCCAGTTGATCAAGTCCGGCGACAGCCAGAGAGCCCATCAAGGCTGGAGATACCCGCCCTGGGGCAGCGACACATGTTATGCAAGTGTGCCACAACACCACGCCCGGCTATGCCGTCGCACGGGATGGACCTCCGAAGACGCGGCGCAGGAACCTCCCGACCTCACCGTTGTTCCACACCACCAGCAAAGGCACTGCGTTGAAGATGGAGGAATAGGTGCCGCTGATCATGCCCACCAACAGCACCACGATAAACTGTTTGATGGTCGCCCCGCCGAAGAACAGGATGGCAATCAACACGAAGATGGCATTCAGCTGGGTGGCTAAAGAGCGGTGTAAGGTTTCCAGCAGGCTGCGGTTGACGATCGTCTCATAATCTTCACCGCGCCGCTTGGGCACATTTTCGCGAATGCGGTCATACACGACAATGGTATCTTGTACAGAGAATCCGATCACAGTGAGCAATGCGGTCAGGAAAAGGGCATCCACCTCCCATCCGAAGAACAGGCCAGCCAATGAAAAGAGCCCGGTGGCGACCAAGACGTCGTGGGCCATAGCACTGATAGCACATATGCCATAACGAAACGAATTCGGCACCTTGCGGAAGGCCCACCAGATGAAGAACACAATCACGATGGAGGCAGCGATCACGGCGATTGTAGCGGCGCGCGTGACCTCCTCGCCGACGGTGGGCCCCACCATCTCATAGCGCAGCTCGTCGAAGTCGCCGACGCGCTGGCGCAGCTCCGTTTGGAGCTGAACCTTTTGTTCTTCCTCCAGCACTTTGCAGCGTATCAATACTGTCCGCTGATCACCGGCAGTAGTTACGATGGTGTCCCCGAGCCCGTTGTCCACGAAGACGTCACGTACAACGCCGGGCTCAACAGGCTTTTCGAAGCGCAGCTCCATCATGCTGCCACCGGTAAAGTCGATGCTCAGGCGCAGCGGAGTGCCGAAACGAGCGATTGAGATCAGCATTGCCACGATGCCGGGGATGATAATCGCCGCGGAAATGGCAAAGTACAGGTAACGGCGCTGGATAATGTTAAACATAATTCCTCCCAATATGTCCGTGACCGAGATGGCTCACCGTTCTACTCCTGAGCAGCCCCGTCCACATCTCCTGCTCACGTTCCGAGTAGCCAGCGCTTCTCACGCAGCCCTTCCCCTGTCAAGTGCAAGGTGAAGCGCAAGAACGTCCGGGTGACTATAATCGCGGTGAACAGATTGACCAGCACTCCTAAAGCCAGAGTGATGGCAAAACCTTTCACCGTGCTGGCCCCATAATTCGAGCCAAACCAGTATAGAATGGCACACGTGAGCAAGGTGCTCAGGTTCGAGTCGCGGATCGAAGTCCACGCGCGGCTGAAACCAGCCTCCATCGCTGTCTTGAGCGGCTTGCCGACCCGCAGCTCCTCCTTCATGCGCTCGAAGACAAGGATATTGGCGTCCACTGCCATGCCGGTTGAAAGGATAAAACCGGTGATGGCCGGCAGGGTCAGGGTGACGGGGATGAGTTTGTAGAGCGCGACGTTGATCAATGCATAGATGACAAGCGCCATGTCGGCCAGTGCCCCGGGTACGCGGTAATAGGTGATCATAAACAGCAACACCACAATCAAGCCGATGATGCCGGCACGGAGGCTGCGTTGCACCGAGTCTTGTCCCAGCGTCGGGCCGATGGTGCGGTTCTCAATCACCTTGAGCGGCACCGGCAGCGCACCATACTTCATTTGGATGGCAAGCTTGCGCGCTTCTTCAAGAGGAAAACCGCCTTGTTGGCCACTGCTGATGATTCCCTTGCCCGAGGGGATCGCCTCCTTGATCACCGGTGCCGAGAGCACGCGCTTGTCGAGCACAATCGCCACGATGTCCCCCACATGTTTCATCGTGTAGTCACGGAAGATCTGGGCACCCTCCTCCGTCAGCTCGAAGGCGATCACAATCTGTCCCATATTATCCGTGCTCACATTGGCGTCTTTGAGATGACGGCCGGTCATAAGCGTTGGGAATACCCGGCCACCGTAGGCGTACTCCGTAGGACTGATCGCCTCTGTGTGGGTGATGCTTTCCGTCGCGGTGATGGGTGCGCTGCTTGTGGGCGTAGGAGTCGCAGAGGTGGCTTCGGAGGTTGTCGTCACACTTGGGGTGATGGGTGTTGTCGTGACGCTCGGCGTGATCGTTTGTGTGACAGTGAACGCCTGATTCGGGTTCACATCTAAGCTGGTGCGGATGAGTTGACCTTCGCGCAGGGGCGTCCGCCCCGCTTCCACAAATTCAAGCAGACCGGTTTCACGCAACGTGGCAATAGCTTGGTCAGGATTCTCAATGCCAGGCAATTCCACAATGATGCGTCTCGAGCCCTGGAGCTGCACCAATGGCTCGGTAACACCCAGTGCGTTGACACGGTTTTCGACGATCACGCGGGCTGCTTCCATAGTGCGGGCATCGAAGTTCGCTTCCTGGTCGGCTGGCACGTCCGCTTCCAGCAACACTTGCAGGCCTCCTTGTAGGTCAAGGCCCAGGAGGAGGCGGAGGTCACGGTCAATGCGCAAACTGCCAAGATTCAGATGGATGCCTGGATTATCCGGCAGAGCAATCCAGAACACTGTGGCGCTCAGAAGGATGATGAATACTAAGAGGTTGATATCCCGTTGGCGCATAATAGCCTCTGTCGTTGTGGAATCGCGCGGTGTTGTGTGATAAGCGTGAACGCCATTATAGAGCCCGATAAAGTTGGATGTCAAGTTTTTGTAAACATTGAAATCCGTAAGGGGCTGCGCAGCGGCCGGAAACACCCAGAGGAGAACCCTAGCTTTTGTGGACGACCACGATCAGCACCCGTTCCAGTCCGGCATAATCTCGCCGAAGAGTGATAGCTGCATGAGGAAAAGAGGCATGCGCGAGCTCCAGGACGGCGTGCGCCTGCGCCGCACCCAGTTCCATTGCGAAAAGCCCACCGGGTCGCAAGCGCGATGGCATCATCGCGAGCAGACGCCGGATGACATGTAAGCCATCTACACCGCCATCCAAGGCGATCTGCGGTTCCCAGGCTAGGGGAAGGGTCGCCCCGGAACCCCTCTCCTGTTTTTTGCGGCAGCCTGGCGATCCCGGTTGATCCCGGGGTTTGTCGGGGGCAGCGACGTCGGCAAGCGTCGGCAGTTCATCGCGGCGCAGGTAAGGAGGATTCGCCAGCACCATGTCGAAAGGGATGGGCACAGGGAGCAATAGATCCGTTTGGAGAAACATGACCCGCCAATCCACCCCATAGCGTTGCGCGTTGTGTCGTGCCAGGGCCAGAGCTGAGGCCGATAGGTCGGTAGCGACAACCCGCGCGTGCGGCAGGTGCACCGCTAAAGCGATAGCTAACGCGCCGCTTCCAGTGCCCACATCCGCCACCCACAGGGCCTTGCTCTTATCTGCCACGTGCTCCAGAGCGATCTCGACCAACAGTTCCGTCTCCGGGCGTGGCACCAGCACGGCCGGGGTGATCGAGAAGTCGAGGCCAAAGAACTCTTTATGGCCCACCAAATAGGCGACCGGTTCATGCGCACAGCGCCGTGTCACCAGTGTCGCGAAACTTTGTATTTGAGTCTCCGTCAAGCGATGTTCCGGATGGGCACGCAACCAGGCACGATCACACTGTAATGTGTGCGCCAAGATCACCTCGGCATCCAAGATCGGTGTGTCGCAGCCGGCAGCGCTCAACCGGTCATAAGCCCAGCGAAGGGCTGCTGTTATGGTCGCACATGCATCGGGCATGGGGCTTAGTGTGCGCTGACCTTTTGCTCCGCTGCGATCTGCTCGAGCTTAGCTGCCTGATCCGCTAAGATCAGCGCCTCGAGCAGTTCGTCCAAGTCGCCGTCCAAAATTTCTTGCAAGCGATAGCTGGTGAATCCGATGCGATGGTCGGTGACGCGGTTTTGAGGGAAGTTGTAGGTGCGGATTTTTTCACTGCGTTCACCCGTGCCAATCTGAGAACGGCGTGCCGCGCCCTGTTCGGCAATCAGGCGCTGCTGTTCCATCTCGTAGAGCCGTGCCCGCAGAATCGCCATCGCTCGCAGCTTGTTCTGCAGTTGGGAACGTTCATCCTGGCACGTGACGACGATTCCGGTGGGCAAGTGGGTGATGCGGATGGCCGAGTCGGTGGTATTGACCGATTGACCGCCGGCTCCCTGGGAACGAAACACATCGATTCGAAGGTCGTCAGGATCGATTTCGACTTCCACTTCTTCCATCTCGGGTAACACGGCCACGGTCGCGGTAGAAGTATGGATGCGCCCACTCGCTTCGGTTTCGGGCACACGCTGTACACGGTGTACTCCGCTCTCGTACTTGAGCCACGAATAAGCGCCGCGGCCCTGCACTTCGAAGATAATTTCCTTGAATCCGCCGATACCGGTGGGATGACTGCTCAGGATCTCCGTCTTCCAGCGCCGTCTCTCAGCATAGCGGCTGTACATCCGGTAGAGGTCAGCAGCGAAGAGCGCAGCTTCTTCACCGCCGGTGCCGGCGCGGATTTCGATGATGACGTCCTTCTCATCGTTTGGATCCTTGGGCAACAGCAACCGGCGCAGGCGATTCACAACCACTTCTTCCTCGCCGGTCAACCGCTCGATCTCTTCGTGAGCCAGCGTGGTCATCTCTTCATCGGGGCTGTCATCCAGCAATGCACGGGCTTGCTCCAGCTGGGCATCAATGCGACGATAGTGCCGATAGAGCTGCACCAGTTCCTCAAGCTCCGCGACTTCCTGGCTATAGCGACGCAGCCGCTCCGGATTGGTGGCCACTTGGGGATCGGCCATCAAGTTGTTCAGCTCCTCATAACGGGCTTCGACCGCCGCTAAGCGATCACGCAGCGACTTTTCCAGCATCTTTCAAGACCACTCTCGTTAGAATTCTCACACCATGATATACTTGCCGGGTCGCTTGCGTCAAAACGGAAGTGAAAACGTACACCAAGTCTCACCCAGGCTTATGCTCCACTCCAAAATGACACTGCTGGAAGTTGTGACGAATCCGGATGAGCACCTGGACCTGGCAAGACAGAAACGCATCTTACCATTTTGCTGGGCTTGACAAGAGTCAAAAGTCGTTCTATAATTTAGGAGTACTAAATAATGTCAATGTTTAATCCGGTTGACAGGCTGAGGCGCAGTGCTCGGATCACCATTGCGTTATACAGGATCTCTCAGGCGATGAACTACCTGTTGCGGGAACGTGGGAAGGTGCGTGGGCTTTCGCCAGCTCAGATTCAGACACTGCTATTCCTCAAGTATGCCAGGCCTGGTGTGCGTACCATTGGAGGACTGGCGGACCGCCTGGTGGTCAGCTATGCCACTGCGAGTGACGTGGCAGATGCACTGGAGCGTAAACGGCTATTGCAGCGCAACCCACTCCCGACTGATCAACGTGTTGTGATGCTTGCGTTGACAGAGCAGGGAGAACATGAAAGCGCTATGCTGGAAGATGTGCTGGACGAGATCGAGAATGCCGTGGCTGCACTGCCTGATACAGATCAAGAGGCGCTCGTGCGCGCGACGCAGTCGATCATCCGCTATTTGCAGGTGCGGGGTTATGTGAAGGTCTACGAGATGTGCTGGGGGTGTCAGTTCTTCCGCCGCAATGCGCACCCTGATGATCCACGCGGCCCGCACCATTGCGCCTATGTGGATGCTCCACTTCCAGAGCAGAACACTTATCTGGAATGCCCTGACTTCACCCCGATTGAGCCAGAGAGAACGTGAGCAGAAAGGAGGTGATCAATGCCTTAAAGCCTGACACAATGAAATAACGACCTGAGCGTTGAAGAGGGGTGCGGGAATGTTTCGAATGAGCTGGTGACGAGTTGTGAGGAGGAGGTTTAGCAAGATGACAGCGATCGCCGGTTACACATATGGAACCGAACAGGTGGCAAAGTCTCCCATTACAGCAGAGGAATTTGAGCAGCTCAAGAAAGCGGTGCTCTTCGGTCCGGAAGACGAGAAGTATTTGCGTATGGCAGGTGAAGTATTGGAAGACCAGGTCGAGGAGATCCTGGATGTTTGGTATGGATTTGTGGGCTCGCATCCCCATCTGCTCTACTACTTCACCGACGGAAGGGGCAATCCCAACGGCGAATACCTCGCTGCCGTGCGCAAGCGCTTCGGGCAGTGGATCCTGGACACCTGCAAACGTCCTTACGACCAAGCATGGCTGAACTATCAGCAGGAGATCGGATTGCGCCACCACCGCGCCAAGAAGAATCAAACAGACAACGTGACCTCTGTCCCGATCGTCCACCACCGCTACATGGTGGCCTTCATCTACCCCATTACCGCGACCATTAAGCCCTTCCTGGCTAAAAAGGGACATAGCGCCGCAGAGGTGGAGAAGATGCATCAAGCTTGGTTTAAATCGGTGGTGTTGCAGGTAGCCCTGTGGAGTGCCCCCTACGTCAAGGAAGGGGACTGGTAACGCCAAGCAGGACATAGCCAGAGACAAACCTTCTCATCGCGGGTCGCGGTCGGTCAGAAAGTGCAAGCATCTTATAAGCACGAGAGGCACGAAATACTTTCGCGCCTCTCGCATTTTTGTTCATTTTGTGGTCTGAGGTCCTCCGGTGTCCCGTGACAAACGGCTGCCACATCTCAAGCTGAGGCTCTGCACTGACAAAGTGCGTAGCGCGATTGCCGAATCGATCCACTGTTATTTCCAAAAACTCGTTTTCCAGCAACGTTCCGCACACAGCAGCGGTTGCTCAACATCTACGGCTTGACACAGCGACCATCCGAGGCGATAATCCCCCTCGGTTGACGCTATGAAAGAATGTCCGAGTCCCCATTTCAAACACATCGGTTTACTATACCACCCCATGATCCCGCAGTCGCGCACCCTGGCCGCCGAGATCCTGGAATTCCTGGAAGGTCGCGGCGTCTCCGTTTGGGTGGGATCGAATTGGGATGAAGCCGCTGTGGCCGAACAGGCCGCTTCTCTTGACCTGTTCATCACCTTGGGGGGCGACGGCAGCATGTTGCGCGCCGCCCGTATGGCCTCGCGGCACAGCATTCCCATTCTGGGCATCAACCTGGGGCGTCTGGGGTTCCTGGCCGAGCTCCAACCCCACGCATGGCCCGATGGTCTGGAACGCACCCTGGCGGGCGAATTCTGGATCGAAGAGCGCATGATGGTGGAGGCGGAGTACTGGCACGGCGGTGAAAAGGTGGGCTGCCATGAAGCGCTCAACGAGGTCGTGGTCAGTCGTGGCGCGTTGGCACGCATTGTACGACTGCCCACTTATATCGACGGCGGCTACCTGACCACCTACGCCGCCGACGGGCTGATCGTCGCCACCGCTACCGGCTCTACCGCATATGCACTGGCAGCCGGCGGTCCGATCGTGCCACCCGAGCTGAAAAACATGCTGCTGATTCCCCTGGCGCCGCATCTCAGCCTGGAGCGTGCCATCGTCCTCTCCCAGGGCAGTGTCGTGCGCATTAAGGTGCGCACCGACCATGTGGCCATCCTGACCGTTGACGGCCAGTATCAGGTGGAACTGGCCGACCGCGACGAGGTCGAAGTCCATGCCAGCCCGCGGGTCTGCCGTTTCATCCGGCTGCAAGACCATGCCTATTTCTATCGCACCCTGATGCAACGGTTGGGTTTCGCGGCTAATGAAAGCGGAGACTGAGCGCATGGAGTCGAGCAATGAAACAACGCTCACCTGCTATCGCCATCCCAACACGCCGACCAGCTTGCGCTGCAACCGCTGTGGCAACCCCATTTGCCCCAAGTGTGCCGTGCGCACGCCGGTGGGATTTCGTTGCCCGGATTGTGTGCGCATCCAGCAAAATCGCTTCTACACCGGCGGCAAGCTGGATTATCTGATCGCCGTCGCAGTGGCTCTGCCCCTGTCCTTTATCGCCGGCTATGTCTTCACATTTATCGTGGCACGCATAGGATTTTTCTCCTGGATGATCGCTTTCCTGGCCGCTCCCCCGACCGGTGGCCTCATCGCCGAGGCAGTGTGGCGTGCGGTGGGCAGGCGGCGCAGTCGCTACCTGAGCACCGTCGTGATGGCTTGCTTGATCGTCGCCGTGCTGCCCTTCATCGTGCTCATCCTGCTGAGCGGTAACTTCCTGGGCCTCGTCGTGCCGGGCATCTTGCTCTTTCTGGGTAGCGGCGCGGTCGTGGCCAGGCTGCGCTGATCACGGCACACAGCCACTATGGGATGTGAATTGCACTTCGCCAATGGATGTGCCAAAATTGAAGCGTCTTATGACGACGGTAGCACATTTGTACGAGACCACCCGCGAAACACTGCGATATGGATGCGCATCCATGCTGCATCCGAACGCGGTGGTGCTGTGTCCTGCCGCGATGGGTTCGAGCGTCTGCCTTCCTTTCTGGCCGGAGTAAGGGCTGCCTGAAGCGATGCTGGTTGAGTTGCACATCCGCAACTTTGCCATTATCGAAGAGCTGTACCTGCAGCTGGCGCCTGGCTTCAACGTCTTGACGGGCGAGACCGGTGCTGGCAAGTCCATCATCATCGATGCCGTTGGATTGTTGTTGGGTGGGCGTGCTGACACCACAATGGTGCGTGCCGGCGCTGAAATGGCGCAGATCGAAGGCGTCTTTCACCTCGACGCACGGTTACAGACGTTGCTGCAGCCCATTCTGGAACGTGAGGGACTGGAGGGTGACGCTCCGGACGTGCTGGTGTTGGGACGCGAGATTCGTGCCAACGGTCGTTCCTATTGCCGCATCAACGGGCGGGTGGTGAGCCTGGGCTTGCTGGAAGAAGTGGGCCAGCCGCTGGTGGACATCCACGGTCAGGGGGAGCACCTCAGTTTATTGCGGCCGGCAGCCCAGCAACGCTTGTTGGATCGCTTTGGAGGGTTGGAAGCGCAGCGTGAGGCGCTCGCAGAGCAGGTGCGTCAGCTGCGTGCTGTGCGTCGCGAGCTGGAAACGTTGCTGCGCGACGAGCGCGAACTGGCGCGGCGCATCGATCAGCTGACGTACCAGATCCAGGAGATCGATGCGGCGCGGTTGCGGCTCGATGAAGAGGAAGAGCTGCTCGCCGAACGCACCCGCCTGGCCAACGCCGAGCGTCTTGCCCAGCTGGCGAATGAGGTGTGTTATCTCCTGGACGAGGGAGATGAGACGCAGGCTGCCGCGAGCGATCTGCTCGCCCGAGCGGTGCGGGCACTGAGCCAGCTGGCGCAGATTGATAGCGCGTTGGAAGTCAGTCAGCAGCAGCTCGAGTCGCTGGCCGTTCAGCTGAGCGAGCTGACACATACGCTGCGCGCCTATCGCGAAGGTATCGAGATCAACCCACACCGACTGGATTACGTGGAAGAACGTCTGGCACTGCTCCACAACCTGAAGCGTAAGTATGGTGGCTCGATCGCGGAGGTGTTGGCCTATCGGGATCAGGCGCAGGCAGAGTTGGAACGCATCACGCACAGTGAAGAGCGCATCGAGTGGCTGCGCGCCGAGGAAGAACGGCTGCGTCACGAAATCGGCCTGGCAGCGCTGGCATTGTCGCAAGCACGGCGTGCCGCGGGCGAGCAGCTGGCCGCCGGTGCCGAAGCCCAGCTGAGCGACCTGAATATGCGCGGTGCGCGCTTTGCCGTGGCGTTGAGCTGGAGCGACGACCCGGAGGGCGTTTACGTTGAAGGGCGCACCCTGGCGTGCAATGAGAATGGCATCGACCGGGTGGAATTTTTGATCGCGCCTAATCCGGGCGAGGGGCTCAATCCGCTTTCCAAGACTGCTTCGGGAGGTGAGGCCAGCCGGCTGATGTTGGCGCTCAAGACGGTGTTGGCGGCGGCTGACGAGACGCCCACGCTCATCTTCGATGAGCTGGATCAGGGGATTGGCGGGCGCATCGGGGCCGTGGTGGGGCGCAAGCTGCGCGAGATCAGCCATGCAGGGCCGCAGGTGCGCCAGGTGATCTGCGTGACCCATCTGCCGCAGATTGCCGG